>JBKPNP010000741.1:0-1226 GCA_046732775.1 Acidobacteriota bacterium | reverse complement strand
GTCGGCGCGGTCAAAATTGCGATGCCGAGATTCCCGAATGTATTTAAGCGCCCCTCATGTCCAAATTTTTTGCCCACGAGGATCGAGCCGTACGCATTCGTTTGATTCAGACCAATGCCTAGACCCTGGTTGGAGTTTGGGAGACCGACACCAACTCGAAATCCGAGTGACGGCCCACGTTTCGACTCGGCGCGCAGCTTGAACTTCGTCCAGAGAATGAAGTCGCCGGTATCGTTCGTGGAATTAGCGCCTGGAGCTAACGAGAGTGGAATATGCGACGCACCGCGCGTGTTAATGCTGAGAAAATTTTGCGCGACCCCTTCGATTTGAAATTCAACGTTCGGCGCAAAGCCGATGGTGATTCCCACAACGCCGACGCGCGTCAGGTCGCCGGTTAGTCCCGACACCGGAAATTTCGCGCCTTGCAAAAAGTCGATTCCTGTTTCTAAGCGAAGGGAACCAGGTGGAATGATGTCGACGTCTTCAGTTATGAGCGGTCGCTGCTGCGCCTGCGCTGATTGCGCCAACGCGAAGAAAAAGAGCAGCGCGACGGCGACACGAAGACTCTGTTGATGGCGATAGGACATGGGTAACTGATTAGTACGGCGCTGATTGTAATGTCACCTTCAGCGTTACGCAAACTCTTTTGTGTGAAGGGTAGAACACGTCGAAAAAACTTAACGCTGTGCTAATATCGCGCAAATTTTCCGCCGAGGATTCCCCAAAATGAGCAGAAAACTGGCTACTGTCCTGATCACGCTCGGGTTTGTCTTCCTGCCCGCTCCGACGTCCGTTCGAATGTCTTCTGAACAGAATACGGCTGCGCAACCAGCGACGAAGACGTTGGCGCTGCCAGGACTGCGCGAGCGCGTCACCGTTAGACGCGACGAGCGCGGCATTCCCTACATCGACGCGAAGAACGAAGACGATCTCTATTTTGCACAGGGTTACGTAACGGCCAGCGATCGACTCTGGCAAATGGATCTATTGCGGCGGACTGAACGCGGCGAGCTGTCGGAAGTTCTCGGCAACACTACACTCGAGCAGGACAAACAACATCGCACGCTTGGCTTTGCGCAAGAGGTCGCCGTTGAACTCGCGTCCGCCTCGCCGCTGGCGCGACGCGTGCTCGATTCCTATACGAGCGGCGTCAACGCTTACATCTCCTCGCTCGACAGCAAGACTATGCCGCCGGAATTTCAAATCCTGCAGTACAAACCCAAACC
>JBKPNP010000740.1:0-3922 GCA_046732775.1 Acidobacteriota bacterium | reverse complement strand
ACGGCGGCGACCTGCCGGGCTTTCATTCGCAAGTGTCGTTCATGCCGAATGAACACATCGGCGTGATCGTTTTTGTTATCGGCAATCACCTGGCGCCGCTATACAACCCGATCAGTTACAACATCTACGAGCGCCTGCTGGGTATGGAACAAACGCCGTGGACGGATCGACTGCTCGACATTCGTCTGAAGAATAAGAAGGCCGGGATGGAAGCGCGCAGCAAAGCTGGGGCGGGCCGCGTGCTGAACACGCAGCCATCGCATCCGCTCGCCGATTACGTGGGTGAGTACGAGCATCCCGCTTACGGCACTTTGAAGATCGGATTGAAGGACAACAAGCTGCAGTTCGAGTTTCACAAGATCCGATTCGGGATGAGCCACTTTCATTACGATCGCTTCGACACGCCTGACGATGAAGAGGACGGTTTGTGGTCGGTAAACTTTGCTACCAACCCGCAAGGCGACATCGACAAGGCCACCATGTCACTCGACGAAAATGAAGCCGTGTTCGTGCGCCGCGCGCCCACGCTCGATGCGGCAATGATCGCGCGATTGGTCGGGACCTATCAAACCGCCAGCGGCAATAAGTTTCAGGTCGTGTCGAAACCCGGCAGCGGACTGTACATCGTTTTCCCCGGGGCGCCCGAGCAGAAACTGATAGCGTACAAAGGGCTGAAGTTCCGCGTGCCGGAGTTTGCCGATTTAATTTTCGAGTTTGTGGAAGAGAACGGGCAGATAACGAAACTGAAGCAGACCGACCCGTCAGGCGAATTCACCTTTAAGAAGCTCTAGACTTTTGGAGTGCGGTGACCTGTCACCGCTTTGGTTTTCTGGGCGACCTGTCGCCCAGCTCTTAAAAGTGAGTCCTGCCGTGGAGGTCGCGACAGCTCGCGATCTCCAGAAGCGGTGACAGGTCACCGCACTCCAAAATCTTGAGCTTTTGAAACGTTAAGTGGGTCGTTTCCCGGCTTTCGCTTCTGCGATAGAAAGACCGGTTGCCTCGATGTGGGTCGGGTCAAACCCGATCTTGATGTTCGGGTCGAAGTTGTGATCCTGGATGGCCTTACTCAAACCCGCGCGAAGATTCTGTGGCAAACCGAAAAAGCTTCCCGGGTGAAGTCCATGCGCCTGCGCAGCCTCAGCCAGCAGGATGATGTACTTACGCGGCGGATTGAGTGGATGATCATCATCCAGCAGATCGACAGCCAACGACTCCGCCTTACCGCCGGCGCCAGTGACATTGTGGAAGCCAAACTTAACCTTCGAAAATCCATGGATGAAGGCGTCTAGTTGAGCGGCGATTGAACGGTGTGCGTCCTGAATGCGCGGTCGAATACCCTGGGCTTCCAAATCCTTGATTACGGCGTCGATCCGGGTAGCTGTTTTTGGGAAACACTCTGTAAGTCGTTGTTGATTTCGTTGCTTGCGGGCGGCTTCATTCATCGTGAGAAGATCCTTTCTGAGTTGAGATAGACGGCGCGATCAGGCGGAGAGGAAATGCTGGAACTCCGAAACTGCGTCGCGTCGCAAAAAGGGATTGATTTTTTTGTGTTTCACGGGGCCGTGATGGTTGACCGTACGCCGAAGCAGACGGGCACAAAACTCAATTGCGAACCGATGGTTCTGCTTGGTCACAACGATGAACTTCTCACAACTGGTTTGCCCACCTGATGCATTAGCGAGCAGGGTTCGCAGGCTTGCGTCAAGTTCCATCGCATTGCCTGAACATTGAAAGATTCCCGCCTCTTCGGTGCAGGGCGTGTTGGAAGTTGGGTTTGTGATGTCCCGTCCGGCATTGAAGTTCCAGGAGCTCTCGAATCCACCGAGGACGCGCAGTACCTCAAGCATGACGGCCTTACGGTGCGGCAGGTCAGTAAAAGGGCCAAGCTCAGAGGCGACGCTGGAATAAACATCATGGATGTTGTTTTTCTCGAAGATCTCATCGGCAGCCTGTTTGGCCCAATCGATCAGCTCATTTAGAAACGAAGTGGGCGGAACTCCTCGGTTGAAGACCTTCTTTTTGCATGCGACAAATACTCTGTCCACTGGGCATTCTCCCTTCCTCGATCGATAGGCTTTAGTCTTTAGGCCACGCGCAGCTCTTACCGGCAAAGAGTGCCGACCGCAGGGTTGAGCTCCTGACGCGGAACGAGTGCCTTTAACTCGGTCTTACAATTGTTATGCAGAATTTCCTTAGAACGTTTCTGGAGGCGGGTTCACGGTTCAGAAATCAAGACTTTCGGAGTGCGGTGACCTGTCAACGCTTTTGGAGGTCGCGATGTGTGCGGCGAAAGCATGAACTTTAAGACCTGGGCGACAGGTCGCCCAGAAAACAAAAGCGGTGACAGGTCACCGCACTCCGAAAAACTTGAATGTCGCTGTGATGATCTGGTTCAGTCTAAGAGGTATTCGCGCCAGCGACGGTCGACGAGCGCTGCTATGTCGTCGCGGACGATTAACTCTTTTGGGAAGCCGGGCTTAGTGCGTGCGTCGATGACGATTGGTCCGGTGTAGGCAAGGTGATGCCGGATAACTTGCGTCTCCGCGGCGTAGACATCGGCAGCGGGCTCGAAGCGAGTCCAGGTGGACCAGAGAAAGTCCTGCGTCGACTGCGCCGCCCTGGCGTCATCATGCAATACCACTAACGGCCAGTCGGCAATCGACGGGTCTTTCGCCAGACGCGCCGCCTGCTCCGGATCGTCATCGTAACTCCTGCCCTGCGCCACCAGACAACCGCCGCAAAATACTTCAGCCGCCGACAATCCTGCCGGCAGTTCAATGCGAAATTCTCGGGGCAGATCTCGTTTCGTGTCGCCCAGTCCCAGCAGGATCGCTTTACTTCCCTCGTTGACCTTGCCGCTGGTGTAATCGAGCGTGTCCATCGATACGTTTGAAAAAATGAACAGGTCCGTTTGTGGATTGAACCGGGCCAGCACGTGCTCGAGCAACTTAGGAAAATCCCTAAGGTCCTGCGGCGTATCGGTGAGCATTAAGAATTTAGTCAGCGACAATTGACCTTCGCCGAGGATGCGGAAGCCGGAGACGAGCGCCTCTCGTCCGTAACGCTCCTGAACTACAGCCGCGGCGAGCGAATGGAATCCCGTCTCACCATATGTCCAGAGGTCGCGAACGCCCGGCATCACGAGTGGGAACAAAGGCGACAGCAACTGCTGCAAATAGTCGCCGATGAAGAAATCTTCCTGGCGCGGCTTCCCTACCACCGTCGCTGGATAGATCGCATCGCGACGATGAAATACCGCGTCAACTTCAAATACCGGGTACTCATGCTCGAGTGAGTAATAACCGTAGTGGTCGCCAAACGGACCCTCGATGCGACGTCTCCCTGGCTTCGCATTTCCCACCAACGCAAACTCGGCTTCCGCAGCCAGACGGTGCGGGCCGCCGAGCGGGTTCTTGCTCAGCTTTAGTTTTTCGCCCGACAACAACGAAGCCAACACGAGTTCCGGAACGTCCTCCGGCAGCGGCGCGATTGCCGCGAGCATCAATGCCGGCGACCCGCCGAGAAATACTGTGACCGGAAGACTCTGACCCAGCCGCTCGGCTTCGGTGTAATGAAAGCCGCCGCCTTTCTGAATCTGCCAGTGCAGCCCGGTGCTGGTCGCGTCGTACACCTGCATGCGATAGACGCCGAGGTTGTGTTTTCTAGTGACCGGATTTTCGGTATAGACCAGCGGCAAAGTGATGAAAGGTCCACCATCTTCCTGCCAGGTCGTTAGCACCGGTAGCTCATTGAGCCGCGCCGGTTGGTCACGCACCTGCGTGACGGGTGAACGCGTCGTGTTCCTCGTTCCAAGTTTTAAAACATCAAGTGCCAACGAACGGTGCTGCCACAGTGCGGCGGGTTTAGGCGGCAACAGCGACTCGGCAACTTCGACCAACTCTTTGACGATTGATTCCGGCTT
>JBKPNP010000739.1:0-1806 GCA_046732775.1 Acidobacteriota bacterium | reverse complement strand
TGTCGACTCCTCAAACGAAGCGACGCAATACGTCGTTGACGTGATCACGCACACCACGGCCGGCTACGAGTTGCCACCGGCGGAAATGGCTGAGTGGCAGCATCAGCGTAATGCTGTGAATCGTTATTTTTCATCACTCGGTTACAGCAATATCAACGTCAACCAAAAGACTTTTTGCGAAGACGCTTATGGGCGCGAGCGCGCCTCCCGCGGCCCCAACGGTGAGAACCGCAACAAGCTAACAACCGACGCGACCGCGCGTTTGCTCTCGGAAATCGTAACTGGCAAGGCTGTAACCGCGGCCCGCAGTGCCCAGATGATGGAGCTATTGAGGCGGGACTACAGCGGCGAGAGCAAGGATGCCGACGACCAGGGCCACGGGTTCACCGGCATTGCCCTGCGGGGAATGCCAGGCATTCGCATGTGGTCAAAAGCCGGCTGGACCAGCACCACCAGACATGATGCAGCCTATCTCGAATTGCCGGACGGCTCGAAGTTTATCCTCGTCACGTTCACTACAGATCACGCGAATGAGCGCGAGATTATTCCAACGGTCGCCCGCGTTGTTATCGATGGTCTCAAGAATGTGAAGTAACGCGAGCCTTCTGCTTATGACCAAAGATCTTTCTCAGTACCATCAGCCGCTCACTAAGCTTTTTTCGGTCGTTCAAGACAGCTCCGACCGTTTGAGCGAGGAGCAAATCAAGTTCTACGAGACGAACGGGTATCTCGCCGGCGTCCGCCTGTTGAATGACGCGCAAGTCGCGCAGCTGCGAAACGAGCTTGACGAGTTAATTGATCCCGCGCAGGCGAGCAACCCGCTCTTCTACGAGTATCACGCCAACGAATCCACGGTGCAGAATCAGACGCTGCTTCACGCACTCGGTGCGTGGCGCATCAGTCCCGCGTTTCACGACTTGTTGTGGAACGGCTCGTTCGTTACACGCGCGAGTCAGGTCCTCGGAGGGGAAGTGCGATTTTGGCACGATCAAATTTTCTACAAACCCGCGCGTCACGGCGGCGTCGTCGCGTGGCATCAGGACTATTCGTACTGGACGCGCACTAAACCGATGGCGCATCTGTCATGTTGGATCGGCCTCGACGATTCGACGGTCGAGAACGGGTGCGTGCATTACGTGCCGGGCAGTCACTGTTGGCCATTGCTCCCGATTACAGGTTTGGCTGACAACATGGACGCGATCCAGGCGGTGCTGACAGATGAGCAAAAATCGCAATTCAAGCCCGTGCCAATCGAACTAAAGTGCGGCGAGGCGTCGTTTCATCATTCGCTGATGGTGCACGGTTCATTTCAGAACAACACTGAACGGCCCAGACGCGGTGTGGTGATCAATGTGTTTCGTGACGGCGTCATGTCAGACTCGGATGAGCCGCTGCTGGAAGGCGTGCCGGTCGTGCCCAAAGGCGAGAAGATTCAAGGACGATTCTTTCCGTTGCTGTCACACTCTCGTTTGGAAGTCCCTTAACACCGAAGGTGTTGGGTAATTTTAGCCCAGGGTTTCCGGCCCTGGGTCAATCAGCCAGCTTTGAACGCCTGGAGGAGTTTCTGGCGGTTCCTTAACTCCTTCAGAGTAAAAGAGGATATTAACCGCTAAGTTTTCCCAGGGTAGGAAACCCTGGGCTGGAGTTAGCGAACTCCTTCGGAGTTAAATCCAAAACCAGTCCGTTGAGCAGCGCGTACCTCAGAACTTTTGAGGCAAAGCTGTTCCCAAAAGGGAGAGGGGGAAACCACTCAAGCCAACGGCTGTGGGAACATCCTCGAGCCTTACGACTCTAATACCGCACCCC
>JBKPNP010000738.1:0-2229 GCA_046732775.1 Acidobacteriota bacterium | reverse complement strand
GTCTTGGCGCGGCCGTGTTGCAACACCTGGACTTCATACCAGTTCTCCCCGGTGGCCGTGATCTTCACTCGCGAACCCGCCTCCGCCAACCCGATTGGCGCATTCAAAATATTCGGATCCGCTCGCAGGTTTACATCCGTTGTTGTAACACCTTCGCGGCCAATTACAAAAACGTCCGAGAGCAGCGGCAGACCAACAAATGGATTCCAATGGGAAGTAACATATTTGTGCGTGGCGAGCAACATTCCGGAGAAGAGCGCAATCAGTATCGCCGCTACCAGGTAAGGCCGCGCCCGTCTTGGTCCGACGTCGCGCCGTTTGCCGGGGCGCGGCACCGGCCTCAGCTTCCGACTTTCATCCGGCATGGCTGCCAAACGTTCCTTGGCGGTAACTCGATCCGGCAGACTCTGACGTTTCGCTTCAGCCGCGCTGACAGGCACCACAATCTTCGGACGTTTCGCGGCTGAGGCGTCAGCATATGGTCTCTCGGAGGCTGTTGGTTGAGCGTGCGGCGCGAGGGACTTCACTAGTTGAAATCGGGCCTGAGGCGGCGCAGCGGTAAACTCATCGGGCTCAATACTCAAATCTGAACTCGGCCGGCGGTGTGCCCGCGCTGCGTCAATGCCGGCGGGCAACGGTCGTGTTGCCGGCAGCGCGGCCTCCGCCAACTCGTCCCAAAAGTCCTGCACGGTTTGATAACGATCCGCAGGACGGGTTTGCGTCGCCTTCTGTAAGACACGGAGAACGGGCCCTGCCCAGGGCTCTCCGGCCACGCGTTCGGGCATGTCCTTGATCGAGTGTTGCGCGAAGCGCCGCGGAGACTCACCGGCGAACAACGCGTAGGCAGTTTTCGCGAGCGAGTATATGTCTGCGGCGGGTGTCAGATGCTCGCGACCGGCGGCAATCATCCCCAGGTCAAGTGCCCCCGTTTGAACCAGAGGGTTGTGTTCCGGTGCGGCGTAGATGTTCGTGCCGACCCGGGTTATCGCCCCTTCGTTTGACTCGAGACGCGCCACACCGAAGTCAGCAATCTTGACTACCTCGCGATCGCCGGTCAGCAAAAGGTTCTGCGGCTTGATGTCGCGATGGATAACGCCGCACTCATGTGCGTGCGCCAGTCCGGAACTGACCTGCTCGAGGTAAAAGAGAGCCTTATCGAGCGGCAGCGGCTTACTGCGCGAGAGCGCGGCCATGTCGCCGCCGGAAAGATATTCGAGCACGATGTAGTGAAAAGTGGTTCCGGCCAGATCGATGGCAGTGCCGTGGCCCAAACGGCTAATGATGTTTGGATGGCGCACACGATCGAGCGCTACCGCTTCGTTTTGAAAATTCTCAATCAGCGTATGTTCGAGCGCCTCGTCCGGCGTCTCCTGCAAAAACATGTTCAGGGCTTTGATGACGACCGTTTCGTGCGCACCGTCCGTCGCGGCATTGTCATGCGCGACATAGATCTCCGCATAGCTGCCGCGACCGAGACATTCGAGAATGTCGTAGCGGCCGTCGAGTCTACTTTGTTGTAGTTTGAGCTCCGCCATTAGTGGCAAACAGTTTCTCGTCTAACGACAGACGAAGCCGGTTCCTAAGGGGTAACAGCTGGGGAACTCGAGGATGGGGACGATGCCGGCGAGGGCAGAGGCCGCATTATTTCGTCGAATCGGCTCTGGGCGGAAGCGCGATCCTTATCTGACTTCAACGCAACCGCAGCCAGGCCCAGGGTGGCTTCTTTTTTCAGCGTGGCGTTGGCCTGCGGTGATGCCAGGTTCGCCCGGGTTATTGCTGCGTCGAAGGCTTTGGTGGCCTCTTCATTGTTGCCGGCCAACAAGGAAGCGCGCCCATACAAATACAAAAACTCACCGTCGGTAGAGTCGAGCGGCTGCGCGAGCGATTGCCTCGCGAGTTCGCTCTTCAGCTGCGTGTTCAGCCAGGCGTTGGGATCGTTATCCACTTCCCGGCGCGCTCGCTCAAACTTCAACATCGGGTCGTCGCCGACCGTAGGAGTCGGTGACGCTTGGGCCACGGCGTTGGCTGAGGACTGGTCAACATAGGGAATCTGGCCTTTGTATTTTCTGCCGGCGTAAAAGGCCGCGGCGATCACGCCAAAGAAGAGAACTAACAAGAACAGCCGCGTCATCGTCCGTTCGACGCCGCTTCGCGGAGGTGGTGTCTCGGCAACGTTCAGGCGGCTTTCGATCGCAGGTTGAGCTACAAGCGGCGCCGCGGCCGCAACCG
>JBKPNP010000737.1:0-1608 GCA_046732775.1 Acidobacteriota bacterium | reverse complement strand
GCCCCGTTAGCTGCTCGCCACAGGGTTCGCACCCGGATGGCGCCGCCAAACTTTTCTTTTAGCGGCGCGTCTTCAGTAGTTGCCCATTCGATTTCACTCATGATGATCCCGCGATCGCAAACTAACAGGCGTGCGTTACGGAATTACGCAACCGAGCAATTTTCCCTGGTCCCTACCAATCAGCGTGCCGTCATCATATATCTTTTGGCCGCGCAGGAAAGTCTTCTCAACTACGCCATGCAAAACTCGACCGTGATAGGGCGTCACCTTGTTACGGTGTTCAAGCTCTTCTCGATCGACGCGAAATTCTTTTTCCGGCTTCCAAATCACGACGTCGGCATCGTTACCGACGGCAATCGATCCTTTTGATCTATCCAGCCCGACGAGTTTCGCCGGCGCAGTACATAGCCAGCGCGTTAAGTCCGGCAGTGAAAAACCACGCGCTCGCGCTTCGCTCCAGACCGCGGGCAGTCGCAACTGCAAAGACGCAATGCCGCCCCATGCCTCCAGGAAATTTCCCGTCTCCTGCAGTTTTAGATCAGCGGTACAGGGAGAATGATCTGATACTACGAAATCGATTATTCCGTTCGCGAGGGCTGCCCAAAGCTGCTCGCGATTCTCGCGTTCGCGAATCGGTGGACAGCACTTGAATTCCGTCGCGCCATCCGGAATCTCTTCGGCGGCGAAGGTCAGATAGTGTGGACAGGTTTCCGCGGTAATCATCACCCCGGCGTTTTTCGCTTCCTGCAGCATTGGCAAGGAGTCAGCCGACGAATGATGAACAATGTGAACGCGTGTGCCGAATTCCCGGCTCAATCTGATCATCAACGCCACTGCTTCATCTTCGGCGGCGCGGGGACGAGACGCGAGAAAGGTAGCGTAAGACGTCGGATCCGGATGGTCGGCAACGCCCGCGGTTTGAATCGGACCGGGCAGTTCCGCATGCACAATCAACAGCGCATCGAGCTTCGCGAGCAGCGGCATCGCCTCGCGCAGGTCAGCTTCAGTTACGTTGGGAAACTCTGCGACTCCGGAATCGATCAGGAAACATTTGAAACCAACCACGCCCGCTGCCAGAAGTCGTTGCAGCTCTTCCGTGTTCCCCGGTACAACGCCACCCCAAAATCCTACGTCGACACTACACCGTCCGCGCGCGGCTGTTAACTTCGCCTTTAATCCAGACAGAGTAGTTGTAGGCGGAATCGAGTTCAGCGGCATGTCGACGAGCGTCGTCACACCGCCCGCAGCCGCCGCTCGAGTTGCGGTCGCGAAGCCTTCCCAGTCGTTACGGCCGGGGTCGTTGATATGAACGTGCGTATCGACCAGGCCGGGCATGACCACCGCTTCGTCGTCTGTCGTGATTACCTCGGCACCTTGCGGCACTTCGTCGTACCCGGCTATACGCACGATCGTTTCTCCCGCAATGTGAATGGATGCGGGAGCGACTGATTCGGCTAACACCACGCGCTGTCCGCGAATTACCAGATTAGCTGAGGCCATGATGATCAAAAATGGCGCGCGCAATTTAGTGTGCGCGCGCCATCAAGGTATTGAACAACTCACATGAACGAAGGTGGCGGCGGTGGCAGATGTGGTTCGACTTGACCG
>JBKPNP010000736.1:0-12523 GCA_046732775.1 Acidobacteriota bacterium | reverse complement strand
CTGCGATCGCAGCGAAAATTTTTATCGGGCGTAAGCGTGATATCGAGTTTGTACGCGTCGTTGATTAGCGACAGCAGGTCAAACTTATTAATCGGTTCGGCGGAAACGTGACGCAGCCCGCTCAGCTGTGGATGCTCGCCAACAATCAGCGCGATGATTTCGGCCAGCGCCTGCGTTGTAAATCCGCTGAAGATTGCATGCTTGAAGCCGCGCACACTGCCACCGCGATTACTGAGAAACCATTCAAGCAATCCATGCGAACCTTCGAGCTCGCGGCCAATCATCGAAGTGCGCACGGTTAGACAATTCGGTGCGGTCGTTTCGCCAAGCAGTTTTGAAAGGCCGTACAAGTCTGTCGCATCCGGCTGGTCAGTTTCGCTGTAGTTTCCGTCTCTGCCGGAGAACACGCAATCCGTGCTCAGATGAATAAAACGCGCACCGATCTCACCGCAAGCGACTGCCAGAAGATGCGGGAACAGCGCGTTGACGGTGATGCTGGGGATCGGGTCGTGCGCGGCATCGAGTTGCTTCACGATGCCGACGCAATTAACGACGACGTCTGGTCGGACCGACACGAGCGCGCGCCTGACGGTCTCAAAATTCTCAGCTGCGACTCCCGGTACCGTATGCGATTCATCGAATATTCCTGCTGCGGAATAGTCGCCCGGCTGCCGGCGCAGGGTCGCGTAAGTGTCGAACCGCGGAGCAAACGTCTGCCAGAGCTTGTGGCCCAACATGCCCGATCCGCCGAGAATCAATATTTTCATAAACCGTGACGAGCCAAACTCACTGATCAACCGGGAAACCCATCGCGGTAGTATTCACGAAACCAGGCGATAGTTCGTTTCAATCCTTCTTCCAGCATGATCGTCGGTTGCCACTTCAGGATTTCACGCGCGCGCGTGCTGTCGGCGTACATGCGCCAGATTTCCGTTGGCCGGTAAGGCAGTGCGCCGATCTCGATTTGCGACCGAGTCTCGGTTAGCTCAGCTATTTTGCGCACCAGATCACTAATTGAAACTTCTTCACCCGCCGCGATGTTCACCGGTCCCTGAACGGTTTCCTCGTGCATCGCCGCTTTAATCAACCCATCAACCACATTCGACACGTAGTTGAATTCCCGTGTCTGCTCGCCCTTGGTGGTCTTAACCGGTTCGCCTTTCAAGCAGCTGATTATCAACTCGGGGATTACGGCCTTGGCGCTTTGATAGGGACCGAAGGTGTTGAAGGCGCGCGTAATCACAACCGACGGCGCGCGGCCGATGCGCTGCTTCATATGGCAATACAGCTCACCCGCATACTTGGTGATCGCGTAAGGCGAGATTGGTTCGGGACACATCGTCTCGATAAATGGCACGTTGGTTTGATGTCCATAAACTTCCGAGGTGGACATGTAGACGAAACGCTCGACGCTGTCAGGACAGGTGTCCAGCAGGTTCGCGGTGCCTTTGGCATTTACGTCGAAACACTCCTCAACCTGCGTGAAGCTCTGGCCCACATGATTGTAGGCGGCCAGATGGAAAATAAGCTCCGGGGCAAATTCTCCGATCGCCGCCAGCGCGCCGCGGTTGCGCAAATCGGCTTCGATGACCCGGATGTGATCCCAACAATGCCGCAGCCGTTCGTTTTTCATGACGTTGCCGTACCTAACTGTGACCGCAACCTCATGACCCTCGGTTATCAATTGGTTCACCAGATGTGAACCGATAAAACCGGACCCGCCGGTAACCAAAACGCGTTTAGTTGTCATTCTGCCTGCCATCCATGTAAGTAAAAAATTCGATCTCGCTCTCTGCGGTAGCTCGTTCCTTTTCGGTGTTCACCGTCAAATGCTTGCCGGTGTGTCGATACGTGTAGAGCGCATTCGCGTCACACAACGAAGATAGAAATTCGGGCATTGCTGAACCGCGCTCAATCAAATCGAACGCCTGCGGCTCACATAACAGAAACCCGATATTGATCCAATACGGAAGCGGCGGCTTTTCAGCAAACGAATTGACCTTCTGCTCGTCGTCAAAATGGACAATGCCAAAAGGACTGTGCAGCGGATAAACCGTCAGCGTGGCCAACCCGCCGCGACTCTCGTGCTCCTCTTGTAAAGCCGCCAGGTCAACGTTGGCCAGCGTGTCGCCGTAGCAAATGAGTGCGCGTCCGGGCACGTGTTCGCGAGCGTCGAGCAAGCGATCAGTCATGCTGGCGTCGCCGGAGTTAACTGCCTTCAACGATACCGACGCATCGGGATAGTCTTGTAAAAATGTTTCGATTGCGTGTGCTTTGTAGCCCACACAAATCACGAAGCGCTTAACTCCGGCGGCTGACAGGTAGCGCAGCAAATGGGCCAGCAGCGGCGAGCCATTGAGCGGGACCAGGGCCTTTGGCAAGTCGTCGGTAAACGGCTTCAGCCGTTCGCCCTTGCCGCCACATAGCAGGATCGCCGTCAATTCCGAACTAGAGTTCTGCATTCAAATTCAAATTCGCGCTAGCCGGCGCTAGTCGCCCTTCATGCGGCGCTGCACGGCACGTAAACCACGCTTCAACCTGGGAAACAAAACAGCATTTATCTGTGCTTCGCGGCGATTAAGTTCTGCCTCGCGCAGGTTCAGCGTGTTTGCCTGTTCCAGCAGCTGGCGCTTCAAGTTGTCAGGCGCATTCCCAATATCCTCGAGACGCGCAGCGGAGTCGTCCGACGCCGCAGCCGCGTGCATGCGCTCCCGCAGGACGCGCTCGTAAATCTCTTCGCAGCGGCGCACCATTCGCGCCGGATCGCCCTGTCGCTCGCTCACGCGTTCATGACAGAGTTCTCCCAGACGACGACGGAAGTTCACGTCTGAAGTTAACCTGGAGATGCGGTTTTTAAGTTCGGCAAAGTCGCCGCGCTTTACGATCAGGTCGTTATCGACCACGATCTCCAATCCACCGGAACAGTCGTTATTGTTATAGACGTTAACGTAGTCGTGTTCAAATGAGACCACCGGCACGCCCAGGCCCATGGCTTCCATCAGGAACACCCCACCCCCAACCGGGTAGGAATCGATTACAAAATCTGCCGCCGAAAGAAAGCTAAGGTAGTCTCGGGTCCATCCCTGAAAACGAATCTTCTCACGTACGCTCGCGGTCAGCAGGCGATCAAGAAAAGGAAGCTGATCCTCACGAACGCCGATGATGATCAGGTAAAGGTTCTCGTGCTCCTGAAGCGCTTCGAGCAGTACCTGCCAAATGTTTGGATCCTGAAATTTGTACAGCCTGCCGCCACACACCATGATGGTGGCACCGGCGGGAATCCCAAGTTTCTCCAGCGACGCCGGGGGAAACTGTTCGCGTTGCGGCAAATTCAGCTCGAGCGGCACGTGGGAACAGTCTGTGGGACACTCGGGAAATGTGGTTAGAAACCAGGAGATACTGTGGTCGAATGTATGCCAGGAGAATTGCGGCGACGGTCCCTGATGAAAAGCGATCGTCACGGGCGCCGGTTTGAGCGAAGCAACAAAATAATTTTTAAACGTCGCCAGCCCGGCGCTCGTCACCAGCACCTGCGGGTTAAAGTCGGATATCCGTTTGCCCAAACCGATAAGTTGCGCGTACACGCTGCCCGCATCCGGCGCTGCGAAAAAATCACAACCCGACTTACGAATGCTTTCGATTACTGCTTGCGCATCGGCGCTGGCGGCGACTTCAGTTTCCGATTCCGTAGCGAAGTAGGCGACTTCAAAACGCGACTTATCATGCAGCTCGGCAAACACCTGATCTATTTTCACCAGGACTGAGTTAACTTGAGTTAAGCCCTGCATGAGATAGGCGACGCGAATTTTCTTCCCCGCTGCGGGCGTAGTCGGTGTGCGGGGCGTGCTGCGGTGAAGCACCGCCATGCGCTCAACGCTCGCGAGAATATCCGGATCGTAAGTGTGCAAATCCATCGCCGCGAAATCCGCGAAGGCATAGGCCCACCTGTCAAAGAGCTGCAATGCTTCGTCGAAGCGTCCGGCAGCGGCGTGTTCAATGCTGACACGCTTCAGCGCCTCCGCTATTCCAGGTACATCGCCCGCTGCGTTGTAAATCCTGATGAAAGTATCGAGCGGTTCTGCTGAATAGTTTGAAAGCTGCAGCGCGCGCCAGATACTTGCTTTTGCAAAAGCGAGTGAATCAGCGTTTGACTGCAACTGAAACCGTTCGAAGAAGGCGTTCGCCAAATCAACGTTAACGCGATAGCGATCGGCCTTCCTTTCCAGGATCAGGAACGGCAGCAGACGCGAATTGTCGACGGGCTCGCCTCGCGCGATCTCTTTTAGCAGCGAATCAAATTCGCCAGAACTCAAATCCATAACTGGAAACTTTTATCGCAGTATGCCGTCACTGTCCTCTGCATAGCTCAACTACCGGGAAAAGAGGACAACTGCGATATCACATATTCGAGCTGGTCTTCCGGCAGGTGCGGGCCCATAGGCAGACTCAAAACTTCATTGGCCAGGCGTTCCGAGAGCGGGAATGCGCCTGCACTATAGCCGCTATCCCGGTAGGCATCCTGCAAATGTGGCGGCAGCGGATAGTGGATCAGCGTGCCGACACCTGCTGCGTTTAGATACTGCTGTAAACGCTGACGCTGCGGATGCTGCACTACAAACAGGTGCCAGGCTGGTTCAATGTGATCCGGCACGTAAGGCAGCGTCAGATCGTTGACTCCTTCAAGCTGTTGTAAGTAAGTTTGCGCCGCCGCCCGACGCCGTTCGTTCCACGCATCGAGCGTCGGCAGCTTCGCCCGTAGCAACGCTGCCTGTAGTTCGTCCAGCCGCGAGTTATAACCTTTCGATTCGTTGTAATACTTCACGCGCGAACCATAATTAGCCAGCACGCGTACCGCGTCTGCCAGCTCGGCGTCATTCGTCACGACCGCACCGCCGTCACCCAAGGCGCCCAAATTCTTGCCGGGATAAAAGCTGAAGCCGGCGGCGTCGCCGAGGGCGCCGGCGCTCCGTCCTTTGTACTTTGCCCCATGCGCTTGCGCGGCGTCTTCGATGACGCGCAGACCATGTCGGGCCGCGATCTCGTTGATCGGATCCATTTCAGCCGGCTGGCCATAGAGATGCACCGGCATGACGGCCCTGGTGCGCGGCGTGATCGCGTCTTCGATCAACTCCGCGTTCAGGTTGTGAGTACGTGCATCGGGTTCAACCGGCACCGGCGTCGCGCCCGCATAAGACACTGCCAGCCATGAAGCGATGTAGGTGTTGGCAGGGACGATGACTTCATCACCCTCGCCAATATTCATCGCCCTCAGGATCAGGTGTAACGCGTCCAGGCCATTGCCGACGCCCACACAGTGTTTCGCACCGCAGTAGGCGGCAAACTCTTGCTCGAAAGCGCGCACTTCTCCACCCAACACGTACCAACCTGACTGCATGACGCGCTGGTACGCCGCATCAAACTCCGCGCGCAATTCCAGGTAGGGAGACTTCAGGTCAAGGAAAGGAACTTTCATTCTGCCGACCGGACCGCCTCCAAAAAATCCTTGTAGTCGCGGTAATAATCGCTCTCATCGTAGACGTGGGAAGCCAGCACTACGCAAACGGAGTTTGACGAAAAATTATCTATCTCTCGCCAGACCAGCGGCGGAATGTAGAGTCCCTGGTAGGAACGATTGAGGGTGCAGCGTTTTTTGTCGAAGCCGTCGTTAACAATCACATCGAAGCTGCCGGAGGTGGCGATGATGAACTGATGACAACGACGCAAGGCATGACCAGCGCGCGTGGCGCCGCCCGGCACATCGTAGAGATAAAACATGCGTTTCATCTCGAAGGGAATGTGGCGTTCCGCTTCGATAAACGTCAGATTGCCGCGCGGGTCATTAATGCGCGGCAGCTCCACCAGCTTACAGTCTGCAATACTCATCGTGCGTTCACCCTGTCAACTCAAGCTCGTAAGACTCGTAAGCCACACCGCCTCCGCCAAACTCCTGCTTAAACTGATAAAGGCCGGCGTTTAGGTACTGCCCTTCGTTTTCATTGCTAGTGCCGAAATCAAAGTATTTCGACCCACGCTGCGCGGCGTTCTCGAGACAATAATCAAACACTGCATCGAGGGCCGAGAGAGTATAGCCGACCTGATTGGAGGCCGCGTACTGCAAGCGCGTCACGCGTGGTCCTGCCAGCAGCACCACCCCGGCGATCACTTCTCCTTCATGCCGGGCTACCACAAATCGCACCGTGTCAGGGAACAACGAGTGTAGCAAAGTGATTTCGGCAAGCGAGTGTACCGGTTTCGCGTCGTATTTCTCAGCGAGGTGTTGCTCGAGCACTGTCCACAGCTGCGATACATGTTCGGCGCTCTCTTCAATTTGAACCCCGGCGTTATTTGCCTTCCGCAAGCCGCGGCGCCGCCTGCTGCTCGGTTGTGCGCGACCCGCAAGTTCTACGGCGCATGACAGATCACAACGATGGCGCACTGCTCCGGCGCGAAACAGCGCGTAGAGATCGTCTTGTGCAGGCGTCTGCTGGTAAATGTGCGGGACGGCTTTGTACCGCAGCGATTCGAATCCGAGTCCGGCGTAATGGCGTCGCAGTAATTCCAGCGCTTCAATCATTCGTTCGCCTGCAAGCCGTCCAGCGTGTACCAGCCCGCCGAACGTTGCGCCGGGATGACTGACGACGCGTCGCGGATCAGTTGGATCGATGGCGGCGGGGAAAACGCCCACCACGCCGCGTTCAACTTCCTCGATGATTGCCGAAACGTCTTGGAACCGTTCCCCGTGATAACTCAGAAATCGCCGTGTGTGTAGCAGCGTGGCCATCGGAGCGTCCGCCAAAAATTCATCCCACCGCGACGAGTCGTGCTCGGAGTAACGGATAACCTGCATGCCAGCTTCGATCATTTTGAGTTGTCGGGTTAAAGACGCGGTTGCCCTTCTCCTTTGGGAGAAGGGCCTAATCTTACAGAACGTTTTTAACACCCAGGGTGTTGGCTAACTTCAACCCCCGGGGTTTACTACCCTGGGTAATCAGACACCAATGCAAGGGTAGGAAACGCTGGGCTGGAGTTAGCGAACTCCTTCGGAGTTAAATCCAATGCTGATGTGATTGCTATTCCAAACGTTCCAATCTTTTCTGTCGCCACTCAATAACACTTTCCGTCGGCCGGCTTTCGTAGCCGAGAAATTTACTGAGAAACTCGTCGTCCGCATATTTCCCCTTCAAGATGCCAGGTAGATCTATTTGTTGTTTGATGAACGGCAACGAGTACAAATGATTCAACCCCCGGCGCGGCTGGCTCGAAGAGTTAACTCCGCCTCGATGAAACAGCATGGAGTCGAAAACGATAGCTGCGCCCGCCGGCGCGTTGATCGCCTCTTCGTGTTTCTGCACATAATCTTTGGAAGGGAATTTTTCTAATTTATGCGAAGCAGGCAACACGTAAGTGCCGCCGGTTGCGGCGGAGAAATCATCCAGACAAAACAGGGCACTGACTGCAATGGGCCGCGACGGTACAAAGTGTTGATAAATCAAATCGCGATGCCAGGAAGTTTGGTAATGATCGCGCCCGGGCAAATTCAGGATTCCGTTCTGCTGTAACAAAGTGAAATAGTCGCCGAGCAGCTTATTCAGCAGTGCCATGATTTTGGCGTTAGTTGCCAGCGGCAGAAAAAAATCGTCATAGGCGAGTAAGCAGCGCGCGACCAGTTCGTCATTGATGCGCTTTAAGTTGTCCGCACCGCCCACTTCCAGCGCTTGCCGTTCATAGACAGCGTCAACGCGCCGGCGCGCCTCCCCGAGCTGGGTTTGGTCGAGCACACCTTCAACCACCGTGAACCCTTTGACGGCGATTTCCTCCGCCGACCAGTCCAATTCTGACGCGGCGGTGGCAACTTCTTTAATGCCGTATAGGTTAAATCCTGGATCAGCGCCCATCTCGTTGCTCAGAGTTTTCGTTCGCAGCTTATTCGTCCAACGTGGCGTAACCGAAGCCGCTGATGCCTCGGCCGTTGCCGTTATAAAACATCAGCCGCCGGCCCTTCGATTCAATCACGCAAGGGTAACAGATCATTTCAGAATCCCAGCCACTCTCGGATTTGCGAATGCCGGCCAGTTCGTCCTTTCGCTCCCAGGTGATCCCGTCCGCGGATTCGGCGTAACCGAGATCATAAAGACTCGTGAAAGAGCGGATGGAATACCACATTCGATAACGGTCGCCGTCACGGATAACCGACGGCCGTCCCACGGCGTACTCCTCAGGCAAATCGGGCTCGAGGCAGACGTGCTCGTGAGTTTCCCAATTTACTCCGTCAACCGAGGTGGCATACCTGACAACGCAAATGTAGTGGACGCCATGCTGATCGCGAGTCCACTTCACCGTGGACACATACCACATCTTCAGGATGCCTTCGTCGAAGATCACACACGGCGTGCTTCGGATAAACGGCTCCTCGTCCGTGCGTTCCATGATGGGCGTACGTGAATATTTTTTAAACGACGTATCGCCCTGCGCTCCGATCGCGAGACCGGTGAAGGTCAAATAGGGAACTCGTTCGGTGCGCTGAAATCCCTGATAGTAAAGAAAACTCTTGCCGTTGAAATCAGTAACGCAGTTTGGCACTGCTCCACAATCATCGAATGCGCCGAGTTCGCCCAGGTCCAGGGTTGGCTCAGTTGCGATGTCTACGATCTTTTGTGGATTCTCAGCATCCAGATCAATACGACCGGTTCGGCCGAATCCTTCGTCGTCCTTGGAGCCAAAATAAACGCGAATGATGTCGTCACCGGGGACTGTGACTGTGGGCAATTGCGCCCCGGTTCGGGCCCACCATAGGTCGCCCGGCGGCGCGAAAATCAAACCCCTTTTTGTCCACATACCTTTTCCAAATAGTCTTGATTGCGAAGCTCAGCCGTTCGCCATCATATCTTCAGTAACGAGCTGGGCGGCCTCGACCCAACAATCGTTTCCCACGCCCACGTTTGCCCCGACGCTCGCATTCGGACCGATGATGCAGTTCTCGCCGATTTGGGCAAACTCACCAATCACCGCATGCGGGAGGGTAAAACAATTGTTACCAATTACTGCATGATTGCCCACCAGCGTTCCGCTCCAAAGCACGACGTTGCTTCCAACCACGGCCGACGGATGCACTACCGTAGCTTCACAGACGAAGCAGTGTTCGCCCAGGGCGGCGGTCGGGTGAACCTGAGCCTTCGAGCCAACGTAAGACGCGGGCCTATACCCGCGAGTTTTCGCCTCGAGGTAAAGTCGAGTTCTCAACTGGTTAAAGCTGGTGAAAACAATTGCGGCGAAGAAACTGTAATTCGCTGGGGGGTAAAACCTTTCAAGATCCTCAAACGCAACGACCGGCAAACTGCCCAACGAATCACGCTTCAGATAGTCACGCTCAACAGCGAAAGCGACGACCTCATAACGCGAGTCGTAAGTAAAAAACTCATAGGCCAGCTGGGCGAACACACTGTCACCGATGATGATCAGCTTACGGTCTTTGTTCATCTGCCAGCCGGAAAATTGCCGCGCGCTCCGCACCTGCAAAACTTCGCACGAAGATTAGTCGATAACGATGTACGACCGGTCCGGTAAGAATTGCGACTTGACGATGCGGCACTTATCGAGTCCCAGCACTTCTCTCACTGCGATCGTTTCGCCCGGAAAATCTTTGGAATTCAATTCGTCCATTGCCAGCACACTGCCGCGCACGAGGTATGGGCGGATCGCCTCGAGGCACTTTTTCGTCGGCTCATAAAGCGCCAGATCGAAATAGGCCAGCGCGATCACAGTCTGCTGATTGTCTGCGAGATATTTTTCGATCGTTTCAGTTACGTCGCCGCGCACCAGGTCATACTTCTGAATGTGCGACATGACGTTATCTTTCTCGTGCGCATCCAGCATGCTGCGTAGATATTGCTCGTAGCCGCCGCTGACTGTGTAGCCGCCAACCGCGGCGTAACTGGAACTGCCGTCTTTTTCGCTGATAGCAGGATAGCCCTCGAAGGTATCGAAGCCGACCACTTTTCTGGTCCAGTTATAGGGCTCGTAAACACTCCTGAACGATTCGAGCAGCGCCAGGTTGGCCCCCCACCAGATGCCAAACTCCATCACGATTCCGGGAAGGTCCTTGATTGCCACGTACAGTTCGTTTAGATAAAGAATTTTCGCCAGCATCGTGCTTCTCAGGTAGAGACCGAGATTGACGAGCAGCTCGTCATCCGGAATCGGCGACTGCTTAAACAGTTCTAGAATCGTTTCCCGCGCGCGCTGCTCTTCCTCGGAGCCGCGCACTACATTCGCGTAACCTTCCTTAGCCATTCACAAGTCTCCTTCTAAACTCTGCGCTTACTATTCGGGTTTCTTTTTCCAAATACCGACTACAGTTTGATCGTCGGGCACATTAGTCAGCACCAGTGCGCCGGCGCCAATCAAACAGCGGTTGCCGATACTAATGTTGTTGGCCATAGTCGTGTTGACGCCGACGAAACAACTCTCGCCAATTTCAACGAAGCCGGAAACCACTACGTGAGACGAGATGAAGCAGTGGTCTTTGATCGTCGAGTGGTGGCCGATGTGATTACCGCTCCAAAGAATTACGTTATCGCCGACACTTGAAAAAGGCTGGAGCACATTGTTTTCGAAGATGAAGCAATGCTCGCCCAGTTCGACGTTGCGCCAGATAAACGCGTGCGGACTGATGTACGACGCGGGCGCGTAACCCTTCGCCTTGGCCTCGCGATAGAGACGCGTTCGCAACTGGTTCAATTGCGTGTAGACGTTCGCCGCGAAGAAGTGATGGTCGGCGGGGTTGTAACTCTCCTGAACAGTCTCGAACGGCACTACCGGCAAGCCAAAGAGCTCGGTGCGCTTGATGAACTCTTCTTCCACGCTGAAGGCCACCACCTCGTAGATCGAGTCGTGTGTGAAATATTCGTAGGCAATTTCGGCAAACGCGCTGTCGCCCACAATTATCAGTTTGCGATCCTTGTTCATAGTTCCCTAGGGCCTGCGGATTAGAATATCTTCGCGCCGGTTCGCCATCGGCAGGTCTTCAGCCTGCGACACCACGTAGGAATCAAATCCTTCAGCGCGAGCCCGCAGCAGTAACGAGAAGATAACTGAATCGTCGATTTGGCCTGGCTCGATCTCATTAAAATCGACGCGCGGCGGTTCGTCGGTCTGCATGAACTCTTTATGAAATTTTATTCCCGCGGCGCTACTGAAGAAGCGCTTGCGTTTCGAGATGTTGGGAATGTCACCCAGCAGCATTTCACCGCCGGCCGCCAGCAGCGCAAGCGAGCGATCGAGAAACTCCCAGCAGTTTCCTTCGGCGAATACGTAATGAAGCACACTGTAAGCGAGGCAAACATCAACCTGCCCCACGTGCTGGGCAATCAGATCACTGCACTGTGGATAATAGCCGGCGATTTTTTTTATGAATGGCTCATCCGGCAAGTGCGCCAACATTTCTTCAGAGTCGATAAGAATTAGTGAATGGTTATTCTGCCGGCAGAGCTCGATCAGCAACGAGGCCAGGCCGCTACAGCCCGGACCGATATCCACGACGGTCTTGTTTGGTGAAGCGAGCAAGGGCAACTTGCGGGTGATGTCTTCCAGTATCCGAGCTTCTTTGCCCTCGCGATACGAGTTTGGAAACCCAATCTTTTCGTGCGCGCTGAGCGAATCATCCTGCGCCATGCGCCTGAAATCATCGAAGGTCAAATGCTCAAATCTGGTAAGCGATTCTTTATTCATTACACAAGCATACCGGTAGTATCCTGATGTTCAGTTTCTCTGTGGACCTCTGTGGTCCTCCGTGTCGCTGTGGTAAAAAAAGTAAGCGAACTCCCCACCGAGACACAGAGAACACGGAGGATGCACAGAGAATTTCAATCGACCACGACCAGCGTTAGCTAGTTGTTTTAGCGGTCGACGAGTGTATCATTGGCGCGCAGCGCCTCGTCATTAAAGGCGGCAGCCAGACTTTCATTATTCATCTCGCTGAACTCGATCTGCTCGTCGCCCCTGGTTAAAACCCATTTTTTGGCCGGGATTTGAAAGACTCCATCCTGATCCGTGAGCGGCGGTCCTTCAATGTGAAAGTCGCCGAATCCTGACATCGCCAACGGTTGCAATCTCGCGAGGTCAGCACGCCCACTGTTGCTTAGCCGCTGCCACACGTGGATGTAAATCTCGTAATAGTGGGGTATCAAACGCAAAGGCGGCAACCACCCTTCGAGCCGGCATTGACCTTCGAGATAGTCGATCTTGAAATTGTCAAACCAGTTGTTGAAATTGCAAACGATCACGCCATCGCCGCGACGCAAGCCAAAGTTTATCAGCGGAGTTTCAACGCGACGGTCAGCGAAAACGTCGACGCGGATTTTTACTTCCTCGCCGAACGCGAAGTTTCGCCGGCTGACGCCGTCGGCGCCGAAAATATCGAAGCCTGTGATCTGTAGACCAAACGGATCCGCTTCCTGCCCCTGCTCGCGGGTCTGAACTTTATGCTCGTCAAGCTTCCGAACGGTTTCGCGGTACTGTCTGGCGA
>JBKPNP010000735.1:0-2461 GCA_046732775.1 Acidobacteriota bacterium | reverse complement strand
GGGTATCTGCTGTTAACATTTAACTTCTTCGCGATTGAAGTCGATTCGAACAGAGCACAGAAGCCTCATTATACACGCCGTTTCCTACACAAGAAATCAGTTCAGTTGGATTCAGGTTTGGCGTGACGTCAGTACCACCCGCGGTAGCGAATTGCGGATTTCGGATTGGCGTAACGCGATAACGCCAATCGGCAATCCGCAATCGCAAATCGACAATCCGAGGACCCACCCGCTACCACAGGTGATACTGACCTCACTTCACTCGGGTGCGCCTCACCTCACTCAGATGCGCCTAACCAACATCAGATGGGTTTAGCCAAACTGCAACAGAGGCTCAAGTTTGTCGGACTTCTAGATCAGGCGTATGCTACCTGCACGTGAGTCACCCCTTCCCGATCGCGGAAACTGAAATCATTGATGTCGTGCCCCCGCCCAAACGCCATTGGCGTCGCTGGCTGATTGCGCTTTTGGTGCTGCTCTTTATCGTCCTCTCTCGCAGCCTTTCGATTTATCTTTCCGCAGCCTGGTTTAATTCACTCGGGTTCTCTGCGGTCTACTGGTACATCTTCAAACTTAAGCTTGGCCTGTTTGTGACGTTCGCTGTCCTGACGGCATTGCTCGTGCGCGGAGTCTTTTGGCTGCTTGAACGCGCGTTTGCTGCTCACGGCATGCAGAAGCGCACCATACTCGTTAACAACCAACCGATCCAGTTTTCGCCTGAACGCTTTGTGCGTCCGGTTGCGTGGATCCTCGCGATTTTATTCGGCGTGTTCTATGGCTTTGCGATGAAGGCCGAGTGGCAAACCTTTGCGCTTTACCTGAACCAGACGGCCACCGCCACTCCTGATCCCATATTCCAAAAGTCGCTCGGCTTCTATCTGTTTTCGCTGCCGGTGTACGACCTGGTCAGCAGCTGGTTGATCACGCTTGCCTTCGTTGGTCTTTGCGCAGCCATTGCATACGCCCTGTTAACGACGCCGCGAAAGCTTTTGAAGAGCGGCACCGCGCAGTCTGCCAGGACTCCCTGGATCGCAGTCTCCGTTGCACTTGCCGCCTTTCTCGCCCTGCTGGCGTGGCGCACTTACCTTTCGCGGTTTCCGTACCTGTGGCAGGACCATCAGACGTTTTCGGGCGTCACGTTTGGTGAAGCAAGATATTTGCTGCCCGGACTATACGCGGTCGCGGTCATGTTGCTGCTGGCAGCGGCAATCGCCGTCATTAACGCCTTCGAACGCCGCAGCATCAAGCTGTTGCTGCTCGCACTGGCGCTGCCCCTGGTGACTTATGTCGGCGGCGTTTTTCTCGTGCCCGCCTACGTAAATAGTTTCATCGTCAAGCCCAATGAGCTCGGCCGCGAAACACCGTACATCGAACAAAACATTACCTGGACCCGCCGCGCGTTCGGATTGGAACATGTAGAGCTTCGCGATTTCGAAGCTGAGAGTTCCAGCGAAGCCCTACAGCTGGGCAACAATCGCGCGACGCTCGACAATATTCGTCTCTGGGACTGGCGGGCATTGCAAGACACGCTCAAACAGATTCAGGCGATTAGAACTTATTACGATTTTCCGGACGTTGATGTCGACCGGTATCGCACCAGTGGCCTTCATCAGATGATGATCGCCGCGCGCGAAATTGATGTGAAGAAGCTTCCCGAAGCGTCGCGTAATTGGATTAACGAGAAACTGATCTACACGCACGGATATGGTGTCACGGTAAATACCGCCAACGGCTTCACGCCCGAGGGCATGCCCAAATTTATCGTGTCCGACATGCCGGTTCAGTCCAACGCTGCCGAGATGAAGGTGACGCGTCCCGAAATTTACTTTGGCCAGGAAACGAATACCGACGTCTATGTGAAAACCAGGCAGAAGGAGTTCGACTTCCCACAGGGCGAGACGAACACCTTCACGAGTTACCAGGGGACGGGTGGAATTCAGATTGGCGGCCGGGCGAGTCGCATGCTGCTGGCGTGGGCGCTCGGGGATTTGTCAAAGCTGCCGTTCTCCGATGACGTTACGCCAGACAGTCGCGTTCTCATTCACCGAAATATTCGTGAACTCGTCAACGGCATAGCACCGTTCCTCGTTTACGATAACGACCCCTATATCGTCATCAACGACGAAGGCCGTTTGTTCTGGATGATGGATGCGTTTACGGAATCGTCAACCTACCCTTACGCGCGCCATTACACGGTGGGCGGTCGGGATGTTAATTACATCAGGAACAGCGTCAAGGTAGTAATTGACGCTTACAATGGCACAACTCACTTCTATGTATTCGATAACAACGATCCGCTGATCGCGAGTTATCGCGCCACCTTTCCGTCCTTGTTCCAGGATGCCAGCCAAATGCCGGCCGACCTGCGCGCGCACGTTCGCTATCCGGAAACGCTTGTCCGCGTGCAAGGCGAGGTTTATGGCTTGTATCACACGCAAAACGCGAAAGCGTTTTTCCAGCG
>JBKPNP010000734.1:0-1157 GCA_046732775.1 Acidobacteriota bacterium | reverse complement strand
CGCTGCTCGTCAGTCAGCGGTATCGCCTCCCAAACTTCAGCTTTCGGTTGTTCCGGAGCCTCCACCGGTGGGCGGCCTTGAACCACGTCGGCATCGTCGGGCGTGCCGCGACCGGTAACGCGTTGATTACTGCGACGCCGCGGGCCGCTGCCATCCGCAACATCGCTCAAGTTGAAAATCGGACCGTTCGCGCAATACATCGCCAGCGAGTCGTCGTAGCCATAAGCAATCGGACTCGCCGCATCCACGCTTCTCATTCGCAGAATGTCGCCGACAGCTCGCAAACGATTGGCGCGTGTGATGGACACTCCCGGCGTGAACCCGTAATTCACGGCGAAGCTGGCAGTATCATCAACGGTCAGGAAAACGCCGCCTTGCTGAACGAAAGCCTGCAGGTTTCGCACGCCCGTCCAATCGAGACCCGGCCGCATGTCGTCAGTTGAATCAATCTTGCCGATGTTGGGAGTGAGTTGCGTCGTTTTCCAAGGCAGCGGGTTGCCATACATCGGCATGCCCGAGATGATCGCGTTAGGCGGCGCACCTACGGGTGCGAAGATGATGACGTCATATTTCGATTTTAGTTTGTCGTCGCGCGCGACGTCCTGCGTGCTGATGTAAGAATACGGCAGGCGCAACTGGTCAAACGCGAGTCTCCACCAACCTTCATTCTGCGTGTCGAGCCAGGTGTGCATGAGCGCGACGCGCGCGGCACGGACCGGATGCGTTCTCACCACGGGCGCGGTTGCAACCGCATAAATCCTTATACCCAACTCTGATCCCAAACTGCGTAACTCATCCGCCGAAGCCTTGCGGATAATGAATGAGCCGCGACCAAACTTTTGACCCGCCGCTTCAAATGGTTCTTCAGCGGCTTCGATGTCAACGTCGCGCAGAACGTATCGCAGCGTTACCAGCGCGTTGTCGGAGTTATGGTTGACCAGGTAAACCGAGCCACTGCCGATGACCGAACCCGGCGAACGAACTTCGCCGTTCACCCGTTCCATCGGCGCGGCCAATATCTTCGTGTCGACAACACGAACGGCGCCGACATTCGCGAGTTCGCCCATCGTCCACGCCGTGTCATCGTAAACGTCAGTCTGCGGATCGTTGGGCGCCCAGTACTGGTAATCAAGGAGCGCGTCGACGATGCGACTGTA
>JBKPNP010000733.1:0-11151 GCA_046732775.1 Acidobacteriota bacterium | reverse complement strand
TGTTCCTGGCGCTTTGCGTTGGAATCGCGCGCGAGTTCTGCCAACTTTCGCTCGTCGATTGATGGCGGCGGCTCCGCGGCTTTAGCTGCGGCGACTGGCTGCTGAGTGAACACGCCGGCACCTGCTGCGGGTGCGGCTTCCCCGCTATCACTCCCTGCCTTCGCAACTGTCGAATCAGACGCGACCGGTACCTCCACCGGAACCCTGACAGCGCGCGTCTTGTTCTTGTCCGCTTCATCAACGTCAACTGTTGGTTGCGCCACTGCACCAAGTGTCGTGGGAGATACAGCCGGCGAGGGTACGATGACAGCGTTCGGTCGAGCTTCTGACTGTGCCGGAGCAACCGCGTTCCCAGATTGATTTTGCGCCACCATCTCCGCGTTGCGTTGTTGTCTAAAGACAATCAACCCGACGCCGATCACAACCGTCAGCACGAGTGCCGGCACTGCGTAACGCAAGGCCGGTGACGACAGGAAGATCGACACGCTGTGCCAAAAGCCTGACTTGCTACCTTCCGTAAGAGGTTCACGGTGAGTAACTGCTCCCGCAGCTTGAGTCAAACCCACGACGATTCCGCGACACGATGGACAGTCTGCCAGGTGTTCCGTATAACGAACGCGAGCGGCCGCGGGAACTAAACCCTCCGCGTAGGAGTTAAGTTCATCCGCGTCCAAATGTGCCGAAGCCAAACCACCCTCATTCTGCCCACGGGCAAAAGAGCGCAGCAGCAAATCGACCTCGTTTTTGTTAGCTTCGTTCATCTGCTAGTTTCTACCGCCTAAAGAACGCTTGCGTCCCCCGTAGCTTGCAGCAATTGTTCGCAAAGTCCTCATGAATTATTACGATCAGCCTGCGACTTCGTTTTCTTTCTTCAGTGAAACTGTCTCAGTCGCCAATAACGGCTCCAGGTCTGTTTCAAGATTCATGGCAAGCTCTGAAAAGGCCTTCTCAGTTTCCGCTTTAGTCCAGCCTTGATCAATCAGGCTCCGTTCAACTTCCTGCTTAAGTTCCGTGTGAACGCGCGTCAGCCGGCGGCTCGCTGTAGCTTCGTGCACACCCAATACTGCGCCCGCCTCACGCAAACGCAAACCGTCGAAGTAGTAAAGCTTAACCAACAAGCGATCCTCGGCGGATAGTTTCTGGATGCTTTTCGCCAGCGCCTTTTGCATCTGCGCGCCAGCCAGTTTTGACGAAATTTCCACCTCCGGGCTGACAACGCTTTGATGACCCGCCCAGGAACCGTCCTCGTTAGCGCTCTGAACAATCCGATCGAAATCGGCGTCCTCTTCCGTTTGTACGAGGCGCGACTGCTTGCGGTGCTGGTCGACGGCCAGCTGCGCAACCACTGCGCGCAACCAGCCGGCGAGCGAACCGCGTCCGGAGTAGTACGCTAGTTTTCCTGCGGGCCTCCCGTCATCGCGTACGCGCAAGCCGTGGAGTTCCGCCCAAATTGACTGCGCCAGATCCTCCGCGCCTTCTTCGTTCGAACTTGCTGAACGCGCTGCCGAGCGTACTGTTGCTGAAAACCGTTCGACTAAATCCGTCCAGGCTTTTTGATCACCGTGCTCGCAAGCAACAATCAAGCAGAGATCGTCAGCCTGTAGTTTGTCGATGAAGTCACTAACGACGCTACCGGATGCTGCCGGATCGTCTCGCAGGATGTATTTGTGAACTGAGGCGGCGACGCGCGGCAACAGCACATCCTGAGCGATGCCGTAGGAATCCGTTGCGCGCGCGAGCAACCGGCGAGCGCCGTCAGCAAATTCGTTAGCGAATGGCTCTGTTCTTTGGCTCACGGAGGACTCAAACCAGGGTTCGTATGCTAACACGTGCGGCCCAGGTGGCGTGGGAGAAGACGAAATATTGGATGTCAGACAGTGGCCCGAGTTGCCGCCGGCTCTGAAGTTAATTGGTTACTTTGACACCCGCCAAGCAGTCGGCTAGATTCGAGTTTCCAAAAAAATGCTGTTATCGTCGGCAGCTTTTTAACGACCACGTTACGCTCCTCAAAGCTTTTTTAATGCTACGAGTCACAGAAATTTTCCATTCGATCCAGGGCGAATCGACGCACGCCGGCAGGCCGTGCACGTTCGTGCGCCTGACCGGCTGCCCGATGCGGTGCGTGTGGTGCGACAGCGAATACACGTTCAGCGGAGGCGAACATTTCACGCTGCCGGACATCATGGATAAAGTGCGCGCGATTGGCTGCAAACTTGTCGAAGTGACCGGCGGTGAACCGCTGGCCCAGCGCGAGGCGTTTACGCTTATCGAACAGTTGTGCGATGCAGGGTATGAAGTACTGATCGAAACCGGCGGCTTTATTTCAACTGAAGACGTGGATCCGCGAGCCAGCATTATTCTTGACGTAAAGTGTCCGGCGTCCGGCGAAGCGGAACGAAATCATTGGCCGAACCTTGAGCGATTGCGCGCGGATAAGGACGAAGTGAAGTTTGTCGTAGCTGATTTTGAGGATTGGAACTACACGCTGGAAATTATTAAGCGATACGATCTCGACAAGCGCAGCAAAGCCATTCTCATTTCGCCCGCCTGGGGCGTCGTCGATTTGCAGCAACTGGCGCATTGGATTACGGCTAGCGGACTCGACCTGCGAATGCAACTACAACTGCACAAGTACATTTGGGGCCCGGAGGTACACGGAGTCTGATGGGCGGAAGCAGCGAGACGCCGTATGCGGTAGAAGAATTACCCGAGCCGCAATTGGAGCGATCGTCGCTCGCAATTTGCCTGGTGTCGGGCGGGATGGACTCCTGCGTCACGGCGGCATTGGCTCACGAAGAAACAGACGAGCTCGCCTTCCTTCACGTTTCTTACGGGCAAATTACTGAAGCACGGGAGCGCCGCGCCTTTGAGGAAATTGCCGATCATTACGGTGTGGAAAAGCGTCTCGTGGTTTCGCTTGAACATCTCGCCCGCATAGGCGGTTCGTCATTAACCGATCCCAACATCCCTGTCGGTCAGGCGAACCTCTCGGGTTCGGAAATACCGACTAGTTACGTTCCCTTTCGCAACGCGCATCTGCTTGCGGCGGCCACTAGTTGGGCCGAGGTAATTGGGGCTGAGGCAATTTACATTGGGGCAGTGGCCGAGGATTCCTCGGGCTATCCCGATTGCCGTCCTGAGTTTTATGAGGCCTTCCGTGAGGTGATTAGGCGCGGGACAAAACCGGAAACCAATATCGAAATCCGCACGCCAGTCATCCATTTGAAGAAGTCAGAAATCGTCACTGAAGGACAGAACCTGAATGCACCACTGCATCTCAGCTGGTCTTGTTATAAGGAATCTGTGCGGGCCTGTGGCGAGTGTGACTCATGCGCTTTACGACTGCGCGCCTTTCGTCTTGCGGGCGTGACGGATCCGATTAGTTATGTGCTTGACAGTAACAGGTTTGCTTATTAACGTTAGCTGGACCCTGAGAGCAAAATTACAACCACCAGCGGAGCCAACGCATCCTATGGGCTCTCCCGGTTTTCCAAATCACTGTACATTTTCTTTGGAGGAATTTTAGATGTTTCGTAGATATCTGTTGTTTGTGCTGGCCACATCATTGGTCGTTCTCTCGCTTTCAATGCTCGCCTCAGCTCAGACGGGACAGCTCCGCGGACATGTAACGATGAAGCAGGCGGATGGCACGGTTCAACCTGTCGCTGAAGCACTCATCGATGTGTATCGCGTCGACATAGCTACGAAGTCACCCTTTTCTACCAAGACCAATAAGAAAGGCCAGTTCGCTTATGCCGGCCTTACCTACACTGGCGACTACGTGATCGTAGCGAGCGCGCCTGGAGCACAGGCCTATTGGCAGCCCGGCGTGAAAGCGGGACGCGACGTTGATTACGCCGTAGAACTTCTGCCCGGCGACGGCAAACGTCTCACGGGTGATGAACTCAAAACACTCATGGCTTCCAGTGGATCCTCCAATGCGGCGGCAACCGGCAAAGAAAGTGCGGAAGACAGAGCTAAACGCGCTGAACTGATGAAGAAGAACGAGGAAATCGCAGAGGGAAATAAGAAGATCGAAGCGTCCAATGCGATCATTGAACGTGCCTTCAAGGCCGGTAACGAGGCGATGAAAGCGAAGAATTACGATGTCGCCGTTGCGCAGTACGACGAAGGCCTGGCTGCGGATCCGGAGCATCCGGGAGCGCCCTCGTTGTTGACCAACAAGAGCATGGCTCTCAACTCTCGCGCGGTCGAAAAGTTTAATAACGCCGTCAAAGCAGGAGATGACGCAACAAAAACAGCCGGAATCGAAGCCGCGAAAAAGGATTGGCAAGCGGCCGCCGAAGCCGGAGCTAAGGCCGTTACTTTATTAAAAGCTAACCCGGTTCCGACGGATCCGACTGCGGCGCAGAGCGCGAAGACGAACCTTTATTTTGCATTGCTCGCTCGAGCAGATGCGACTCGCTTTTATGTCTCAAAAGTCGATACTACAAAAGTAGATGAGGGCGTCGCTGCTTACCAGGAGTACATTGCCGCTGAAACGGATGCCGTCAAGAAGGCCAAAGCCGAACGCGACCTGGCGCAGATGCTGTTTGACTCGAATGTTTTTGACCGTGCGCTCGTTGAGTATCAAAAGATCCTGGAAACGAGCCCCGATGATTTAGACGCGTTACTACGCGCGGGACAGGCCCTTTTCAACATTGGCGCCATCAATAGTGACAAGACAAAATATCAGGAGGCCGCCAACTATCTGGCGCGGTTCGTTGACAAAGCTCCGGACACGAATCCATTTAAGGCCGACGCCAAGGCTATCCTTGATACGTTGAAGGATCAGGCCAACGTAAAGCCGGAAAAGAGCACCGCCCCACCGCGACGTACGCGTCGACCATAAGGACAGCAACCGCTTTGAAAAGGCCGCACTCGGGAAACCGGGCGCGGCTTTTTCGTTTGCGTAGAGCTATGTAAATCCAATTCGTCGATTTACCCGATCGGTCGCAATACTCATCGTCAGGTCACTGATTTAGGCCGAAATCGGCAAAATATTGACCTTGACACGTTCGCAGATCAACTTGTACTATGCTTGCCCAACGGTGTTTACCACCGTTCCGCTGTAGTCCTAACTTTCCAGTCTGCATATCCATTTCTCGCAGATCGTCAATCAGATATCTCAATACCGGGGTACAAATGTCGGCAAAACTAGGCGAAATTCTCGTTCGGGAGAATCTCATCAGTCCGCAGCATCTCCGTGAAGCGCTCGATTATCAACGCGAACACGGCGGCAGACTGGGTTTTAATCTCGTTAAGTTGGGGCTTGTCTCCGACGACATGATTACCGCGGTTCTCTCGCGGCAATATGGTATTCCCTCCGTCAACCTGGAACTGTTCCAGATCGACTCTCAGGTCCTTCACCTGATTCCCCAGGAAGTGGCGCAGAAATATTCCGTCCTTCCGCTCTCACGCGTTGGCGCGAGTCTTACGCTCGCCATGGTTGATCCGACCAACGTGTTCGCGATGGACGACGTAAAGTTCATGACTGGCTTGAATGTTGAGCCGGTCGTCGTTGCTGAGGCGAGCATTCAACAGGCGATCTCAAAGTATTACGGTACCTCGAAAGAAATCGAATTAGCTGCCTTACCAGCTGAAGAGATCTCAGTCGATGCCGTCGTGGCAACAAAGAACGGCAACGGCGGAATAACTCACGCAGACCTCGTTTCGCTGGACAGTATCGACTTCGATACCGACCGCGCTGAGGACGTTGAAGTCCTTGACGATAACGAGGAAATCGACCTCTCCACACTTTCCCGGATCAGCGAAGACGCGCCGGTCGTTCGCCTGGTCAACGTGCTACTCGTCGATGCTCTGCGTCGTGGAGCTTCGGATATTCACGTTGAACCGTACGAGAAGGAACTGCGCATTCGTTTCCGCATTGACGGCGTCTTGTATGACGTAATGCGACCGCCACTCAAGATGCGCGACGCCCTGATTTCTCGCGTCAAGATCATGTCGAAGTTAGACATCTCCGAGAAGCGCCTGCCTCAGGACGGCCGCATCAAGATCAAAGTGAAAGTCGACGCGCGTTCACGTGAACTCGATTTTCGTGTTTCGACGCTACCGACGCTATTTGGTGAAAAGGTAGTGCTGCGTTTGCTTGATAAAGAAAACCTCATGCTGGACATGACGAAACTGGGCTTCGAACCGGAGTCGCTCGTCAAATTCCAGCGAAACATCTCACGTCCTTACGGCATGGTTCTAGTCACGGGCCCAACTGGAAGCGGAAAGACGAACACGCTCTACTCGGCGCTGCAATCCCTGAACACCGTTCAGACGAACATCATGACGGCCGAGGATCCGGTTGAATTCAACCTCATGGGTATTAACCAGGTGCAGATGAAGGAGCAGATCGGTTTGAACTTCGCTGCTGCCTTGCGTGCCTTCCTTCGTCAGGATCCCAACATCATTCTCGTCGGTGAAATCCGCGACTTCGAAACTGCGGAAATCGCCATCAAGGCCGCGCTCACGGGCCACCTCGTACTCTCAACCCTCCACACCAACGACGCACCCTCCACCATCTCTCGCCTCATGAATATGGGTATCGAGCCATTCCTGGTCGCAACCAGCGTTAACCTCATTCAGGCGCAGAGGCTCATACGCCGCGTTTGCAAGGACTGTAAACGCGAACATCCCGCCCCCCCGGAAGCTCTGATTGAAGTCGGTTTCAGCGCAGACGAAGTAAAAACCCTCAAGACCTACAAAGGCAAAGGCTGCGCGACCTGCAATAACACGGGCTACAAGGGACGAATTGGTCTGTACGAAGTAATGGAAATAAACGACGACATTCGGGAACTCATTTTGATCGGCGCTTCATCGCTGGAGTTGAGGAAGAAAGCGATCGAAGACGGCATGATCACGCTTCGCGAATCCGGGCTGCACAAGATTCGCGCCGGATTAACAACTCTCGAAGAAGTAGTCCGCGAAACTGTGGCCTAACCGAAAAGAGGAAAGAAATGTTCCGCACAATCACACTGTCACTTCTGATGCTGTTTTCAGTTATCGTCATGCTTCCCTTCGCCAGCTCGACCGCGCACGGTCTGCGGCAAAGCAGCGTGTCGCAACAACATCGCCGTTATCGGCGGCATTCACGCGCCTGGTGGAGACGACATCGCGCTCGCCTTCGTCTGCGTCGGGCCGCTGCCATGGCACACCGTAGTGCGCCGCTTAACTCGGTAATCGCAAACGTTCCCAACGTTGAAAACCCAAGCGCTGGTTTGCCGAAGTTGCCGAGCGGTTGGAACAGCGCCGCTATCGCGAACGGCGGCGAACTGAAGTTCAGAACAGAAAACACCGCGGCTATCCCCGGTCAGGGCACGTTGACCGTGGTGGCGCGCAGCCGTCCGAACCCTTCATACCTGACACAAAGAGAACAGCGCACGATGCTTTCGGGCGTCTCGTTTTCAGATCTGCGCCGCATAGCGATCGACAAAATGATTAACGCCGGCGGCTGGGTCATCAATGACTACGAACGCCAGGTTAACGGCGCCCGCGTATTCGTGGTGATTGCACAAACGCCAAGCGATGGCCGCTCGCCGGAAAAGTCCTGGAACTTTTACTTCGCAGAGGTCGACGGAAAAATCTATAGCTTGACGCTCAATACTCCCGTTGAGTTCTCGAGCCGTCTTCCCCTCGAAGGTGAAAAGTTCCTTTCGTCACTCGCCGCGAAAAGCAATTCGACGGCGGTCAAATAACAGTGCACCTCACTTAACCTTCAATTCATCCACAGGAGTTCTGGATGCCATTAACTGAAACTGCCCCCCCACTCTCCCTGTCCGAACTGCTGCGAAAGCTTTCTGAGCTTGGCGGTTCCGATTTGCACCTGACCACGGGTTCCGCGCCACAGGTGCGCGTCGATGGACATTTGAAACCGCTTGACGGTTACCGTCTGTTAACCGCCGCTGATACCAAACAGCTTGCCTATTCCGTATTAACGGACGCGCAAAAACATCGCTTCGAAGAGAATCTCGAGCTGGACTTTTCCTTTGGTGTGAAAGGTCTGTCGCGATTCCGCGCTAACCTGTTCAACCAGAGAGGCGCGGTCGGCTGCGTGTTTCGCGCAATTCCCTACGAAATCAAAGCCTTCGAAGACCTGGGATTGCCGCCCGTCATCAAACAACTTTGCGAGAAACCTCGTGGATTGATTCTCGTTACCGGTCCTACCGGTTCAGGTAAATCAACTACGCTCGCGGCAATGGTCGACAAGATCAATCGCGATCGTCATGAACACATCCTCACCATCGAAGACCCGATCGAATTTCTCCACAATCACAAGAGCTGCCTCGTTAACCAGCGCGAAGTGAACGCGGATACACATGGCTTTGCCGAGGCGCTGCGCACCGCTTTGCGTCAGGATCCGGACGTGGTTCTGGTCGGCGAAATGCGCGACCTTGAAACGATTGAATCGGCATTGCGCATCGCTGAGACGGGTCACCTCACGCTGGCAACGCTGCATACCAACTCTGCCGCTTCAACCATTAACCGCATCATTGACGTTTTCCCTTCTGATCAGCAATCACAAATTCGGGCGCAGTTGTCGCTGGTGTTGGAGGGAATTCTTTGTCAGGCGCTGCTGCCGCGGGCTGAGAAATCCGGACGCGCAATGGCCCTGGAAATTCTGGTGCCGAACAGCGCTATCCGAAACCTTATTCGTGAAGACAAAGTCCACCAGATTTATTCGATGATGCAGACCGGTCAGGACAAGTATGGAATGCAGACCTTCAATCAGGCGTTGGCGACCTTGTATCACAAACGCCAGATCACGCTCGATACGGCCTTGCAGCGATCGTCGAACGTTGACGAACTGAGAGAGCTGATCGATCGCGGGTCCGGTCTGAACACCGGCAACGGAAACAAACCCCATCCGAGTCCCTATGCCCAGGGCCGTCCAATCGGAACTCGACCTGCCGTCAGATAGACGCAGACTTTTGGAGCTAACTCGCTATGCCTACTTATGTATTTAAAGGCCGTAATCGCCTCAATGAAATTGTCGTTGGTGAACGCGTCGCCGATAACCGCGATGCTTTGCGACAAATTCTACGTCGTGAACAGGTAACGCTCACTTCCGTCAAAGAAAAAGGACGCGAGATTGGGATACCGAAGATTGGTGGCCGCAAGAAAGTTAAGGCCAAAGATCTGTCCGTGTTCACGCGCCAGTTTTCGGTGATGATCGATGCCGGCCTGCCCCTGGTGCAGTGTCTCGAAATTTTGGCTCAGCAGCAGGACAACAAATATTTTCAGCAAGTCTTGCTTCAGGTCCGCCAGGACGTTGAAGAAGGTTCGACGCTCGCCGCCGCGATGTCTCGTCATCCGCGCGTTTTTGATCAGCTTTACTCGAACATGGTAGAGGCTGGTGAAACTGGCGGTATTCTCGATCTGATTCTGCAGCGTCTCTCAACGTTCATTGAGAAGATAGTCAAACTGAAGCGAGACATCATCTCCGCGATGATCTATCCGGCGGCTGTAATCGTTCTCGCGGTCGCCGCGGTCGCCATCATCATGGTGGTCGTGATTCCCCAGTTTCAGAACATCTTCCTTGGCTTGCTTGGTCCAGGCGAACAACTACCGCTCCCGACGCGCATCGTTGTCGGGATCAGTAATTTCCTGGCCGGCTGGGGTGGATTGCTCATTCTCGCTTCGATAATTGCCACCGCCGTCGCCATTCGCTTCTACTACAAAACTCCAAGCGGCCGCCACGTAATCGATCGAGTGCTCTTGAAGATTCCGATTCTCGGGTCGATCCTGCAAAAGATTGCGGTCGCCCGTTTTTCTCGGACACTGTCGACCTTGCTTTCATCGGGTGTACCGATTCTGCAGTCGCTGGATATTACGGCGCGCACTGCGGGCAATGTCATCATTGAGGAAGCGATTATCAAGGTACGCAACGGTGTCGAACGGGGTGAAAGCTTTGTCGATCCCCTCAAGGCCACCGAAGTCTTTCCGCACATGGTGGCACAGATGATCGGCATCGGTGAACAAACCGGCGCGCTGGATGCGATGCTTGGAAAGATCGCCGACTTCTATGAGCAGGAAGTAGACGCCGCGATCGCCAACCTGCTGACGTTGATGGAACCAATCCTGATCGGCTTTTTGGGCGTAACGATCGGTTCGATCGTCATCGCGATGTACCTGCCGCTCTTCACGCTAATCGGCAAACTATCAAATAGCCATTGAGCCGCACCCCCAAAGCCACTAACTGTTTTTGCAACTGCCACTCATGAAAAGAGGCCCGCTGAAAAGTGGGCCTCTTTTGTTCCGACATGGATTGGTAAGAATTGCGGGGCCGGGCCTTCACCCAGTCACTCATCTTCAAGGCTAATCATTCGCTTCTTCAAGGCAGTACCTTATGCACTTTTGTAGGCTTGTTCTAATCCTGTGCGCTCGGATGCGCAGCGTGCTCAAGGGTATCCCGAAGCTCTGAGCCAATTCTTGGCGACTAGCGATTTTGCCTTCTTTTTCCAACCCGTAATATTGCAGGATCAGTTGACGATCACTGTCGCTCAACTCGTCTAGACACTTTTCCTGGCAGCTATGGACTCGTTCCTCATCGGCGCTACCGGCTTCATGTGGTCTCACTAATCACCTCTCAGGGAATTGGGGCACGGGCCTCGCCCGTCGACTGTCGAAGCAGTTGACTAGCAACTGCGTAAGAATCTTTCGCTGGATCGCCGACGTAGGTTGGCTCCTCCGCTTGAGAAGATCTCATCCTCCGAAACGAAAGGCGCGCGCTTGCGGGCTTTTTGTTTTCACGACTACGGCCCGAGCCGGTGGCGATACTCGCTGGAGTCTATGAACGCTTCTACCATCTCAGCGCGCCTGATACGCGCGAGCGCGGTCGGGGCGTTGCGCACGTCCTCGCCCGCAATGCTGAACTCATCGAGCTTCGCGAGCCAAAAATTGTAGCCGTCAAGGTTATTGTCCGGTGCATCAGCAGGGTTGCGACGCAGGTATGTGAAGTACTGCAGCAAGACCAGTCCCGGATTGTACTGCCGGTTGAAGACGGTTCGGCTGTCAGCCACTTTGCGCACAACGGTGGCGCGCGTCTCGGTCGGCGGTGCGGCGTTCAGGCCATCCACAAGCGCCTGTTGTAAACCTGGTTCGGCGACAGCGTCGCCGCCGCCAAAGAGTAGAAGCGTGCTCACG
>JBKPNP010000732.1:0-6953 GCA_046732775.1 Acidobacteriota bacterium | reverse complement strand
CAGCTTCTTCAGGCGAGCGTAACTTTTCGTCGGTGGCTGGTTCCCCGATTCGTGGCAGAACCCAGTAGTTGCCGGGTGGGATATTGCTGATAGAGAAAGTCCCATCGGCGTGCACAGCACTACTAAAGAATCTCAAGACTTCCTCAGCGCTTTCTTTCTCAGCCGGAACAAGGTGAACGGATAACTTCGGCAGCGAACTATTCGGTGCGGCGCTAACGGCACCGCGAACGGAACCCGCGCCTTCAGCGAGAGTGACGGTCACCTTAGTTATCCGGTCACCGAATTTTGCCTGGAACCCGGTCCGAGCCAGATCATTTGCGCGTGTGCCGACCAGAGGTTTGGCCGCCGCCGGCGCCGTCGTCGGGACTTCTCTTTCGATGCTGCGAAGGTACCAATACTTCGCGAAAAAGCGTGCGCTCAACGAATACTGACCGGGCGTTAAACTGCGAATCGCGAAATCACCATTCTGGTTAGGTGAAGCCTGGTTGCTCGAAAAACTGGGGAAGGTTAGCGCGTTTTTCTCTCCGGTTTTTTCACTGCGACGCGCAACCAATAACGTTTCCGCGAACAACGGCCGGCGTTTGTTTTCGCATTCAACCGCGGTGGATGGAGTCAGCAGTACTCGCCCGGCCAGCGAAGGCATCGCATTCAAAACTATATTAGCGCCGCTCACGTCACGCCCGCGCACGATGACGTGCAAGGGCTCGCTTGCCAGAGCCTCGCCCTGGGCGCCCGGAACCTGTGCCGCTAAGTCGTATTCTCCATCCGGCATTCCGTAGAAAGCGAAGCCTCTGCCGTTCTGCAATTGAAAGGAAACGGATACTAGCTGGGAAACGCCATGCACAACCTGAGTGAGCGCGACATTTGTAAACGCATTCGTTGATGGTTGTCCCGTTACCGTGCCGCTAATAGAGTGCCCTGGCTCAGCGCGATAACGGATGTCAACGCCGGACGTCTCCTGCCCCGCTTTGACGTCAATTTCCGCGGCCGTATCACGGGTCGATGATGGCGCATAAGTTGGCGCTTCAGAATCATAGGCTCCAAAACTGTACGTCGCTGTCCGACCGCCTGCTGAGACGATATAAGTTCCAGCCTGCAAACCGTAAATCCGGTACACGCCGCGATCGTCAGTCGGACGCTCGAGCGGAAATCGCAGCGTGTTGGTTAATTTTCCATTCGCATCACGTATGAGCGTCGCGCGCACGACCGCCTGCACCAGTGGTTCACCAGTCGCGGACGTCACCGTGCCTGTGATTACGCCGCCTCGCGTCAGATTCAGCGTTACCGAATCCCCGATGCGGTAGACACTAGTTGGGGCACCGGGCTCGCGCAGTAGTGGGCCATAGGCAGGCGCTGAAGCTCCGACGAAATAAAGCGACGGATCCAAACCAGAGACGACAAAGTTGCCCGCTTCATCGGCGACGGTGGTGCGCTGTATGGCCGGGCCCTGGCCGGTTACGAATATGAGGGCGCCGGGTATCGGTTCGCCCGCTTCGTTGAGGACTCGCCCGGTGATTTCGCCAGTCCGAGTTGAATTTTCGTCCGCTTGTGACTGAGCAAAGACTTCGGCGACTGCACCGAAGGACAGAATCGCGAGCAGCAGGATTAATGGTCCGGGTTGGGACATGGCCAACTTAAAGACTCTGCAGTTTAGTTACTGAATCGGAGGCGGTTTGAGATCGGCGACAATTTCTACATCCGTCGCTGCGCCGTCAGCAACGTCTACCATCTGCTTGATATTAGGAAGCCGCCGTTCGTTGCTGAGGTTAATGGCGACGTTGATTTCGTAGGTGCCGGCGGACACGCCTTCAATTAAAAAGTGACCGCGAACATCCACGGTGTTTCCTCGAATCGTCGGCTCCATGGAGCCAGGTTTCTTGATCCAAACAGCGACGCGCGCTCCAGGAGGCAAAGGTCCGTTTTCATATTTCAGTTGGCCGCGTATCGAGCCGGTGCCGTAACTCAGTACGACCTTGATGCCGTTGATTTGATCGCCTGCTTTGATTTCTATGCCGCGAGGCTGCGGCAGGCCATCACGCTCGATGCGGATGATCGTCAGGTTTACGGAAGGCATCCGGTCCTGTCGAGTTAGATATAAGTTAAGCGTGCCCGGCCTCAGACCGCCGAGGCGGAAACTGCCATCGGCAGCCAGCGAAGCTTCATTACCGCCGCCGCCACGGCCGTCTTCGCTGGACACGTAACCGTGCAAATGCAGTTCGCTGAGTTTGCTGAACGCGGTTTTGTCTGCAGTGCCTTCGATTGCCAACACGCCGGTGACGGTCGCCGGTTTGATAGTCTTAACGAGCAAGCCCGTGACGTCCTGGTCCGTCACTTCAAACGGCGCACTGTCGGTTCGCATTTCGTTGCCGGCTTGCGGCGCATTGAAAATTGAATACTTTCCCGGCGGGATGTTTTCTATCCGGAACTCACCTTGCGCATTCGACGCGGACATTATCGGCATGGTGCTGGGTCCGTCTGTGGTTTGACGTTGCAGCATGAACCGGATGCCGGCTAATGGCTGACCGGTTTCGCCGTCGACAATTCTTCCGCTCGCCGAGAAAGTAGCTAAGCTGCGACCCAAAGTAATATTGATTCCGGTGGCTTCGCTGCCGGGTGTGACTTCCACAATCTTTGCACCAGCCGCGTCAACAGCGTCTGGATAGTAAGTCCGGCGATATGACACGCGGCCAGGCCGGATCGACGCGTAGGTATCGTCGTCACTTACACCAGCCGACACGCGGTAACGGCCGGCGGCGACGCCATAAATTCGGTAGATGCCACGGTCGTCCGTCATGTAGCGCTCGCCGTAAACCGGGCCAGAGCCGTCCTGCTTGTTCTGCATTTCAGCGCTGACAATTACGCGCTCTTCAATCGCGGGGCGGCCCTCAGCGTCAGTCACCTTGCCGGTGATTACGCCGCCACGCTCGAGCGAGAAGTCGATGTTCTGAACGTCGTCGCCCTCTGAAAGTATCAGTGATTTGCCACGCCACCCGCTCGGCATCGGCTCGGCGGAAACATACACTGGGGCGAACGGCGATATTTGATAATTACCGGGCGGAATATTCGCGAGCCGATAATTGCCTTCCTGGTCCGTAACCGTTTTCACCGGCACTCCCTGACCAATAAACGGCTGACTAAACGCAGACACGGTAACTGCAGGCACACCTTTGCCGCGCGCGGTCACACGGCCTGAGACGGTCGCCGTGAGTGTTTTCTTTGATGGCGCTGTCTGGGCAGCGGCAGGCAGGCAAACAGCTCCGCCTAGTGCCGCCAATGCGATTAAAAAACGAGCGAGGGTTTTCATGATGAACAATCCTGCTGGACCGCCGGTTGATGAGGCCGACATGATACTCAATCAGGTTCACGTTGTCTTGAGTTTTCCGTTCCGGTTTTTCGCGCCGCGAAGGTGTCTAGTTGTCACAGGTAAACCATGTTAGGATCGATTCTCCCTGATGCGTCGAGCGAATATCCATTAAGACTCGACCCCTGCTGATTCCTAATCCGATTCTTGCGACATGGCACTTCTGAAAATCACCGACGCCAGCGGACGCCAGTGGGAATATCCGTTAACTAATGCGCCGTGCACGATTGGCCGCGCGCCCGACAACACGGTGGTCCTGGACGATCCGCGCGCCTCGCGTTATCACGCGCACCTCAAGCCCGGAGACGATGGCACCTTTACGATGATCGACGGCGCGATTATCAACGGCGAACTACGTCGCAGCGCGAACAAAGTTTTCGTTAACGGTGGGCCGCATTATGAACACCAACTAAAGAACGGCGATCGGATAACTATAGGTGCGAGTACGCTGAGATTTGAACAGCGTGCCGAGGAGCGCACGACGGATGTGCGTTACGACGACAAGCCGCTCGGACATACTCAACTCGTAGTTTCGGCCAACGATGTAATGCAGACCTTCCTGCATAAGTCGGCTGAGAATCTGCCGGTGAGCACGACCAGCCAGTCGCGCGACAAAGTTCTCGAATCATTACAACGCAAGGCAAACATTCTCAGCGCGCTCTACGAAATGAGCAAAACGCTTGGTTCGGTGTTCGACCTCGAAGCGATTTTTGCGAAGGCGACGGATGTCATTTTTCGTTCGACGCCGGCTGAACGCGTCGTTGCTTTGTTGGCTGAAGGCAACGGAACGGAGAAGCCGGAGGACGTCGTCCTGAATCCGATTGCCATGCGCGCACGCGACGAGAGTTTGAATAATCACGCGCGCAAACTTTCAATCGGCCGAACTATCACACGCAAAGTCATGCGAGATCGCGTGGCGTTGTTGTCGCAGGACGCGGCCTCCGACGAAGAATTTGCCGGAGTTGATTCAATTGTTTCGCAGGGCGTGCGCTCAACTATCTGTGCGCCATTGATCGGTGAGTCACGAGTGCACGGTGCGATCTACGCCGATCGACTCGATCCGTTTGCGGCTTTTAAGCCGGACGATCTGGAGTTGATTAGTGCTGTCGCTGCGCAAACAGCGATCGCCGTCGAGAACGCCCGCGCGCACGAACGATTGGCGCGAGAAGAAGTGGCGCGAGCGAACTACAGCCGGTTCCTTCCCGAGTATGTCGTGAAACAAATGCTCGAGAATCCCGAGTCGTTCAAACTCGGAGGAGTTAACCAAACGATCACGATTCTCTTCGCAGATATCCGCGGGTTCACCAGCATCTCGGAACACGCGCCGCCGGAAAAAATCGTCGGCCTGCTGAATCGCTACTTCTCGGCGATGACTGACATTATTTTTGCGCACGGTGGGACCCTCGATAAATATTTGGGCGACGGTTTGATGGCCCTGTTTGGCGCCCCAACCACGACTCCTCAAGATGCCTCCAACGCCCTGAACGCGGCAGTCGCGATGCAGCGGCGGTTGCTGGGCATCAACGAAGAACTGCGGCGCGAGGGTCTGTCCGAGGTGGGTGTCGGCATCGGATTGCACACGGGCGAAGTCACCGTCGGCTACATCGGCTCCGAGCGGCGTTCTGAATACACGGCCATTGGCGATTCGGTGAACACCGCGTCACGTCTGGAATCGAATGCGAAGGGCGGCCAAATCCTGATCAGCGATGCTACGGCGAACGCGGCGCGCAGCCGTTACAAACTTCATCCCCGGGAGCCCATTACCGTTAAGAATCGCGAGCAGCCGGTGACCCTGTGGGAAGTCGACTGGCAAAAAGCAAGCGGCTCTTTTTAGCTGGCATCGATCGACTCGATCGTAACCCACAGAATTTTACGTTCTTTAGTAACCGCCGTGGCGTGCCCGTCATGGCGGTTCATTGCTTTATGAAGCTACTCCAGTTAGTAAAACGACAACTGACGATCGCTCGCGTCTACGGCATACCGGTGCGCATCGATTATCGCTGGTTCGCAGTTGTCGGACTCAGTGTGTGGTTGATTGCCAGCAACCTTCAGAACCACGCGATTCAGGTTGGAAATGTTCGGCTGCCACCGCACGCGCAATTAACCGCCTGGATACTTGGCCTGATCACCACCGTGGGGCTTTTCATTTCAGTGTTTGGCCATGAGCTCGCGCATGCATTAATGGCGCGCGCTGAAGGAATTGAGACTGTAGAAATCGTTTTGCATCCATTTGGCGGTCTGGCGCGGCTCAAGACTGAGCCGCAAAACCCACGCGCTGAATTCCGGATTGCGTTCGCCGGTCCAGCCTCGAGTTTCGTATTCGCGATTCTCGCTTTTGCCGGCGCGAAGGTCGCGGCCGTCGGCAACTACGAACCAACCGCCGTAGTGTTTTTTCTGATCGGTTCCGGCAACTTGCTGCTTGCGCTCTTCAATCTCTTTCCCGGTTACCCGCTCGACGGTGGCCGCGTTCTGCGGGCACTGATCTGGCGGCGGTCGGGAGACATTAAAGACGCAACGCGTAAAGCCGGCATCTGCGGAATCTTGATTGGCGGCGTATTGGTCTTGTTCGGCATCTACATTCTCGTTTCGCCAAACTGGCGGCCAAGCGAGCCGTACTTCATGGGCGTCTGGTCGATCCTTGTCGGTCTCTTCCTGGTGGATACGGCATTGAAAGTGGTGAAGAGTGCACATGCGACCGGGCTTGTTACGGTGAGCGAAGCGATGTCTCCTCCGGTCGCAATCGAACCCGGTCTCAGTGTCACTAAATTTGTTGACGACGTTCTCTCGCTGCATCGTCAAACCGCTTTTCCTGTTGCGGTGAGCGGGCGGCTCCACGGGATTTTGTCGCTTGAAGATCTTAAAGCTTTGCCGCGTGATCGTTGGTCAACGACGCGCGTGCAATCCGTAATGCGCCCGGTCTCGCCCGGTTTTTTTGTTCCTGCCAACACCACGCTCGATTCAGCGCAGGCCGTGATGAAGCAAAACGGAGTCGGCTCCATTGCGATTGTTGACTCGCACGGTAAGCTGATCGGTTTCCTGCAAAGCGGCTCCATCAAACCGCAGACAAAAGCGAAACGTCGTTAAGCCAAAGGTGCGCTGGTTTACTGTTGGAACGCAAACTGTCGGTTTGCGTGGGCGTTGAATGCCATTCATTAATCGCAAACTGACAATTTGCTTTACGAATTAAGGCACGACGAAGCCAAACTCATCATTGCCACGGCTGCATTTTTTCGCGATAATCCAAGCGGAGCTATCCATTTCATAACTTAAGGACGTCGTTGATGCTGGCAGTACTGGGTGCGCTCTTTGCCAACGCAATAATTGCCATTCTGAAACTGGTGGCGGCGGTGATGACAGGCTCTTCGGGAATGATGGCCGAAGCCCTGCACTCGATCGCGGACACCACTAATCAGGTGTTTTTGCTGCTCGGTTTACGCTTTTACAACCGTCCGGCTTCTGCCAAGCACCCTTTTGGTTACGGCAAGGAACGCTTTTTCTGGTCGTTCATTGCGGCGATTTTCATCTTCGGAGTGGGCGCGACTTACGCGATTTACGAAGGCATCGTAAAGCTGAGTCATCCGCACCCGCCGGA
>JBKPNP010000731.1:0-6143 GCA_046732775.1 Acidobacteriota bacterium | reverse complement strand
AGGTGATGGCCGAGGTCGAACCGTTTGAGGAAATCACCGATTCGAGATGGGCTTCCTAAGAGGCGCCCTCATGAGAAAAGAGGTCCGATGCGGGCTGGGTTTATCACAGCACTTGGGACGAGTCAATAACTTTTTGAAACGCTTTCGCTAGTCGTGGCGCAGGGCACGCACCGGATCAATGCGAGCGGCGCGTGCCGCCGGGTAGAGCGCTGCGAGGATCGAAACCACTAACGCGAATAGGATTGCACCGGTGGTCAACCAGAGCGGTAACCAGAAGAAGTCGACGAACGACGCGCCCTGCGGTTTCAAAATGAATCGGTAAGCGAGCCGGTTGGCGATCGCGTCAATACCCCACGCACATAAAACTCCGATCAGTCCGCCAAGCAGGCCCAGCACCGCCGCCTCGACAAAGAAGATCAACTTGATTTCGCGATCCTCGGCGCCTATAGCCTTCATGATGCCAATCTCACGCGTGCGCTCGAGAATCGACATGATCATGGTGTTGGCGATTCCGAACGAAGCTACCAGCAACGAAATACCGCCGAGCAAACCAAGAACCGAATCAATGATGAGGAACACGGTGCGAAACTGTTCCAACTGATCGACAATCGAGATGCTGCCAAAGCCCAACTCCTGGAGTCGTTTTCTGACCGGCGTCAACGCCACCGGATCGTCAACGCGCACGACCGCTGAATCGTATCCCTCGACCTCGTCTTGTCCCAACGCGCCAGTCTCACGAGCCAGGGCCAACGCCACCTGACTCATGCTGCCACGATGCTCGATCGACCAACGACGCGCGGCCGGCAAAGGAATGTAGATGCGCGCGTAAGGCAGCAGTCCACGCAGGCCACCCTGGCCGGCTCCATCTTTCACACGCGGATTAACAACGCCGACGATGCGGAAAGTTTTGGCAACTAGTCCGCCGCTCGGGCTCGTAGAAGCATCGTCGTCGAGCGGGATGCCGAAGAACGAAGGCGGCTGTTCCTCGACAACGGGTTCGTCTTTGTTGTCCGGCGAGTCTTTCTGCGAAGCCAGTAATTCAATCGTCTTGCCTATCGCGTCCGCAGGTTTGTCAAAACCGAAGTCGCGCGTGAACGTTTCGCTTACGATCGCCTCGTCGGCGTCCGCTGAACCCAGCATTTGTCCCGCCGTAAATTGCTGAAATCGCGCACTGGAATTCGGTACCGAGGCGCCGCCAATCGACTCTATCTGCGAGTGTCCGTTCGTTCGAACGTAGGTAAACAGCGTGATGCTTGGTTCGACGTAGGCCACACCAGGAATTTTTGAGATTTCAGCAACAGCTGCGTCGTCGAGGATGCGTTTGGCCTCCACGTCCGTCTTGAACATACCGCGGCGGTTGCCGCCGCCGGCGCCGCCGGTGCTGCTCGAAACCAGACTCTCGAGTTGCTTGCCGAAGACCTGTATTTCGTTGAACAAGTCCAGCGCTTTGAAACGCGAAAGCATGTTGCGTTGCAGGCCGAGACCGAACGAAACCATAGTGACGATTACAGCGACGCCGACGATCACACCCATGGTCGTCAGCACCGCGCGCAGCCGCGCCTGCCGCAGATTTCGTAACGCCAGTTTAAGAATGTCGAGAAAACTCATGAATCAAAAACGGGGGAAGGGGTAAAGGGGCAATTCAGCGTTCATCCCTCATCCTTCCGGCTTCATCCTCACTTAAAGACGTGTCGCACTGCATCCACATTCCAGTCCGCGAGTGATGCCGACACGACGTCTGCGCCGGCCGCGCGCAGTTGTTCTTCTGAAACTGTATTTGTGAGTCCCAGCGTGCGCATTCCGGCGCCGCGTCCAGCCAAAATTCCCGGCGGCGAATCCTCGATTACCAAACACTCGTGCGGCAGTAACGGCAATAAGCGATCGGCCTGTCGTTTCTCGTTCAGTTTAGTGAAGGCGGTTTCATAACACTCGGGCGAGGGCTTGCAGGCGCTGACGTCTTCCGCGGTCACCACGATTGAAAACAAACTTAGCAAGCTCGCGCGTTCAAGCACGAATCCGATCTCATCTTTGTTGGCCATGCTGACGAGGCCTATCGAATAAGCGCGCGCGGCAGCTTTGAGAAACGTGGCTGCGCCGGGAAAGAGCGGCAACTCCTGCTCCATCAGTTCGCGATGGCGCACGGTTTTCGCAGCCATCAACTTATTCAGATCGTCATCGGATACGGTTTTCTGTGAACACTCAAACGCGTAACGAACGAACGTACGGTCGTCCATGCCGAGCGCGCCGTAGTAGTCTTTCTCTGTTAGATCAACGTCGTGCTCGCGCAATAGCTCTTTGTAGACAGCCATCTGTATAGGCTCGTCGTCGATAATCACGCCATTGAAGTCGAAAAAAATTGCTTGAATCATTAACTTTGGACTCTGGCCTTTGGACTTTGTACATTAGTTATTGGACTTTGAACGATCTTCGCGTTTTGTTCTTCAAACAGCTTCGGCAAGCGCTCGCTCTCGAGCACGTCCAAACGCCGCAACACTTCTGCCAGCGACAGTTCATTCTTCAGGTTCACACGGTAGTCCAGGTCTGCGCGTAAACGATCTTTTTCGCCCTGCCGGTTCTGCGACATCATGATGATCGGCGCTTGCATTCCGGCAATCACCGCCAGCACCAGATTCAACATCTGATAAGGCTTCGGATCAAAGCCATTCACGAGCAGATAAGAATTGAAGATGATCCAGATCACGATCAGCGCGATCGAAACGCCGATGAATTTCCAACTGCCGCCAAACTCGGCGATCAGGTCCGCGGCGCGGTCGGCCATCGTGGTCCGCTTTCGTTGCTCTTCGTTGACGTTGCGCGACACACGCGAACGCAGCAGTTCGTCGGTTCGCCGCAAGCGGTCAGACAGCGCCCCGAGCATGCCGAGCGCGATTTCCCCGTTGGCCATAACGAACGACAAAAAGTCGGGACGGGAAAGCACTGCCAAACGGGCGTCCTCGATAACGGTGGTATCGGCGGAACGTTGCCGGCCGTCGATGATCGACATCTCACCAAAGAAATCGCCCTGCGCCAGTTCGGCCAGCACGATCTCCTTCTGATCATCGTCATGAATGCTAATGCGCACGCGTCCTGTCTCTATCAGGTACATGGCGTCGCCCGTATCGCCCTTGTGAAATAGCTCGGTGCCGGCAGGGACATTCTTGATCTTCAGCAACTCGCGCAGTTCGATAGCCGCGGCATCAGTCAGCGACGCGAACAAGGGCACTGAACGCAGCGCCTCGAGTGTCATTTCATTCGACATAAGAACCTCGGAAGAGCGGGTCTTTGAACTTAAAGCTTTTGTGCTTTGCTTTGTGCTTTGTGCTTTGAGCTTTGTGCTTTGTACTTGGTTCGCTCATTGCTGCTGAGGCTCAAAGTGCAAACTACCAAGTTCAAAGTTCAAAGTACAAAGTTCATTTCTGCACAATTCGTCCATCTTTCATCAGGATCGTTCGATCGGAAAACGCGGTGGCCAGCTCGCGGTCGTGTGTGACCATCAGGATCGTCAGTGAATCCTTATCGACCATTTCGCGAAGCAGCGCAAGCAGTTCATGCGCGCGCGTGGAATCGACGTTGCCGGTAGGCTCGTCGGCGAGCAGCACCTTCGGATTATTTGCCAACGCGCGCGCGATGGCGACGCGCTGTTGTTCGCCGCCGGAGAGTTCCGACGGACGATGCGTCAGTCGATCACCAAGACCAACACGGCTCAGCAATTCGTCAGCGCGCTGCCGTCGTTGCAGACCGCGAACGCCGCCGAAGGCGAGCGCGAGTCCAACGTTCTCTTCGGCGCTCATCGTCGGAATCAAGTTGAAGTTCTGGAAAATCATGCCCACGGAGAACCGGCGGTAGCGGGCCATCTCCTTCTTGCTGCGCGGCGCGAGCGGCTTCTCGTTGTAGAGGACTTCACCAGCGGTCGGATGATCGAGGCCGCCAATCATGTTCAGCAGCGTACTTTTGCCGGAGCCGGAGGTGCCCTGGATGGAAACGAATTCGCCCTCTGCAAGCGACAGGGAAACTGCGTCGAGCGCAGTGACACTCGTTGTTCCCATCTGATAAACCTTCGAGACTTTTCGCGCTTCCAGCAGCGACATAGTTTTATTAGCTTGTGGACCGTCTGCCCACGCGCAGCAGTTCGAACCGTTCTTCTTCAAAGCCCTTCAATGTGATTTCAAACTCGGTAGTTTGCAGTTTCTCAGCTTCGATGAAGTCGCGCACGTCGGGATCGTCGTACAGCTTGCGCGAGATGATAACGTCGTCTGCGCTCGAAAGGCCCTCGAGACGTGCAGCCATATTCACAGTCGAGCCAAAGTAATCAAGTCGATCGTTAAGAGTGACTGCGATGCAGGGGCCGCTGTGAATGCCCGCCTTCAACCGAAGCGGAGCGGAGCCGTCAGCGGGCGCTGCTAGTTGCTGCTGCGCACTTAGCATCGCTTTGAGCGCCGACGCCGGCTCACGAAACACGGCCATCACCGCGTCGCCGATTGTCTTAACGAGCGCGCCATTCTCCCCGGCAATAACATTTTTGAGAACGTCGAAGTGATTCATGACGCGACCAAATGCAGTGGCGTCACCAATCTCGCGATAGAGTTGCGTCGAATTACGCAGGTCAGTAAACAAGACCGTCAACGTGCCCACTGAAATCTGTTCGCCGGGCCGGAGCGCTTCGCTCGAAAAGAGATCGCGAAAAATTTGCAGGGCGGTGACTTCGGCAGCGGTCGCCGCCTGATCGCCCCAGGCGATTCGTTCGAGAATGAGCAGCTGTTCGCTGTCAGTCGCGTTTTCCAGTTCCACTGTTGACGAAGGCGCGAGCCGGAGTTCGTCCACCGGCCAACCGCTCGGCGATACGATCACACTCGCCGTTGTCGGACCGCCCTCGTTAACAATCACGTCCTGCCCGCCTGACATCTCCAGCGCGCGAAACCGGTAGCGTCCGGGTTCGAGCGGCAACGCGAGCGATCGTTTTGAGCCTCCCGGCAACAGCTGCTGCGCAACGATGTGCGGCGTCTTCTGCGGACTGCCCATGCAAAAATTTTCCAGCTTCAACGGGCGCAACAATGCGTTTGGTCGAAATGTCAGCTCGACAAAACGGTCGAAGTTCACTGTGAAATCGATGCGACAAGTATCGCAATGCACCTGCGAGCTAATCTCGCTAAGCGAGCTTCCGGTTTCACCCGGCCCGCGACAGAGCGGGCACAATAGTTCCCATTGCAGATCCAGCAAACCTAAACGCGTCGACAGTAAGCAAGTCTCAAGCACGGCCCGACGCGGCAAGTCCCACGCATCGGCGAGCTGGTAGGGTCGCATACGAGCGACGAGAAAATCGTCGGCAGTGCCGACAAAGTTCACCAGCCGATCGACCGCTTGTTCGTCTGCGCCTTCAGCCAACAACTTCTCGCGAATCGACTGCAGACGATTCAGCGCGGCCGGCGTCAGAGCCATCGTTGCTTCGGGTTGCGCCTCAACCTCCATCGAAGCGAGCTCGTCGTATTTCTGAAACGCCCTGGCAAAGCGGCGCGCGCTCGAAGATTTAATTTGCAGCTGAACCAGCAATGCGCCAATCAGCGATCGGGGTTTCACATGAACGTCGTAACTGAGTTGTGTGCCCCCACCGGCGCGCTCGGACATTTCGGCGAGCGCGCGCAATTCCACGATTGGGCCTTTGGAATAAGAGCGGCTAACGCCGAAACGGCTGGGCCTGACCCATTCAAACGGCTGCTCTTCCCATTCGACTGCGACGCCATACATCGAAAGTCGCAACCGCTGACGCGCGTTTCGCAGTCGCCCTTGCTTCGCAGCGGCAACTTCTACTGACGGCACCCCCGTGTCGCGATTGAAGCGATTCGTGTCTGAGACAAACGGCCACAGCTTTTCCGGGGTCGCGTTTAGAGTGTATTCCCAGTGGTAGTGAAGCTCACGTGGCATGGGCAGGTGGGAGTTAGGCTAAAGCCAAGAAAGAAGAAATTTCCATTTGTCATTTCAGATTTGTTCATTTGCCACTGCGGCTCGCGTCTCTTCGAGTCGTCAGAAATAAATTCCGAAACGGTGGCAAATGAAAATTTGAAATGATATATGGAAAAATTCCCCGCTTCGTGCGCGAATAAAGTTGTAACCGACCGCGAGACTTCCTTGTATTCCGAGTCAACATC
>JBKPNP010000730.1:0-5850 GCA_046732775.1 Acidobacteriota bacterium | reverse complement strand
TTTGGATGAAGGGTGCGGTAGGTTTTGCCGCAGTAGTCTTTTGCATTCTCGCGGTGATTGCTGTCGGGCGTCTGCAGGAAACCAAACCTACGCCAGTCGTTTCCGTTTCGGGTGGGCCCTCCCAGGAAGAATTGAACGCTCTGGTTCAGCGGCGCGTAGATGAGGAGCTCGCGAAAAGGAAACAACTAGAACCGAAAGACCAATTGAAAGAAGCGGTAGCGAGGACCACTAACATTGAACAAAGTCGCCCATTCAAAAGGCGGGAGACTGTCGCGACCAACGCGCTGAATCACAGTCCCCGACGTCCGCTTTCCCGCGTAGAACGGGAACAGCTGGCGATGGATTTGGGTTTAGTAACGTCCAATGATAGTGACCTGGAGTTGTTGGAAGATAAGATTAATCAGCCTTAGTAAGGAGTTATGAACGATGCGTAATCGTTTGCTATTAATGTTTACTGCGGTGGTTTTGTTCGCTTCCGTATCCTTCGGACAAGCGCCGCAACAGCCTGCCCCGAATGCTGAGCCCATGCGTCCGGCGGACGGCGATCCCATTCGTCAATTAAACCTGACGCCTGAGCAGCGTGAACAGATCCGCGCCATTCGACAAAACAGCCAGAACGAACGGTCAACGACAGCCCTGAAATTGCGCGAGGCTAACCGCGGCCTGCAAGAGGCGTTGAATGCGGACAACCCGGACGAAGCGCTAGTCGAACAACGCCTGAAAGAGGTGGCGGAGGCCCAGGCGTCCCAGATGCGCCTGCGGGTTTTGAGTGAAGTCAGGATCAGACGGGTGCTGACCGCCGAGCAACGAGTTCTATTACGCTCGCTTCAGCAACAGGCTATGGAAAATCGCCGGCAACGCATGCTGACCGATCCCGAGGAGAAGTTGGAGCGGCGGGAGGAACGCCTGCGTCGGGCGCAGGAACGAAGAAAAGTTAACTCGCTGCAGCGCCGCCGCGACAGCCAAACTCCGATTCCATGAGAGGTACTAACCGATTCGATGAATGCCAGTCAGAGTTGCTGCTCTGGCTGGCGTTTTCGTTTAGTTACAGTTAATCCGGTAACGCAAAGCGACCGCTGCGCTGTTTGTGTTAAGGGGGACTATTCGCGTAAAGCCACAGTCACCTTGTTTTTATTCAAGCTTGACGCAATATGCAAATTTTGCGCATGATAAGCCGCTCTTTTCAGATGTAGCACGGTCTATCGAGAGCTGGCCTTTGGAACTCATGGGGGGCAGTGCGTTATCAATAACGATAACCACCTGCAGAGTTCAGTGCACAGGTTCGAACATCTGATAAGCCTACTTCCTACTTATTCCTAAATGAACTTCATTACGCGCTCAATTTTCGAGCTGCAGGAAACCACGGTGATGACCGCTCGCGCGGTCGGCGGCATTTTCAAAGGCCCGCGCTATTTCACCGAAACAATTGCGCAGATGGATGCGATTGGCGTGGGCTCGCTCACCATCATCATGCTGACGGGCTTTTTTACCGGCGGCGTCTTAACGATTCAAACGTTCCCCACACTCGCTTTCTGGGGACAACAAGGCCAAACCGGACGCCTCGTCGCAGTTTCGCTGGTTCGTGAGTTAGGTCCCGTTTTGACGGCATTGATGGTGGCCGGGAGAGTCGGGTCAGCGATCGCCGCCGAGCTGGGCTCCATGACGGTCTCCCAACAGATCGACGCAATGCGCGCACTCGGCACGGATCCAATCCGAAAACTTGTAGCGCCGCGCATGCTGGCCCTGTTGATTGCGCTTCCGCTGCTCACGGTGGTGGCGGATGTGGTCGGGATTGGCGGCGGCGCTTTTGCTGCCACTAGTTTGTATGGCCTGTCTATCGGCGAATTTCTGAATTCGGTCCGTGAAGGAATATCTACCGACGACATTCTTGGCGGCGTCATTAAGCCGACCTGCTTCGCTGTGATCATTGGTGCAGTCGCATGTTATAAAGGATTGAACACGGAAGGCGGTACGGTGGGGGTCGGCAGGTCGACGACCCGGGCCGTGGTAACGGCGTCAATCGTAGTTATCGTCGCCGATTTCTTTCTCGCGCGTGCGCTGCAATACGTATTGGGAATGCCGCAAAACTAGGTTTCAGGATTTGTTGCTTTGTCAGCTACTGAATCACCACATATAAGTTCACCTGGCGAAGTTAGCCGTAACGCCGCCGGCTCGACGTTTGCCGAAGTCGACGATCGCCACCGGATCGTGCCGGCGATAGAATTCCGCAACGTCTTACTGGCGTTTGACGACCGCGTAATTCTCGATCGGCTCAGTTTCAAAGTACTCAAGGGCGAAACCAAGATCATCCTGGGTGGTTCGGGCGGCGGCAAGTCAACCATCATCAAGCTCGTGCTCGGGCTGTTGAAACCTGACGAAGGCCAGGTGCTGGTCGACGGCGAGGACATTACCGACTACACCGAAGCGCAGATGGTAAATGTACGCAAGAAAATTGGCATGGTTTTCCAGGAAGGCGCGCTCTTCGACTCTTTGTCCGTTTACGATAATGTTGCCTACCGGCTGCACGAGCAGGGGCTATCCGAGGAAGAAGTTGAGCCTGAAGTCCGGCGCATGCTTCGTTTCGTCAACCTTGAAGATGCAATCGACAAAATGCCCGCGGAGCTTTCCGGAGGTATGCGAAGGCGCGTCGGCATCGCGCGCGCCTTAATTGGAGATCCGAAGATTGTGCTCTTCGATGAACCCACCGCCGGTCTCGATCCGCCGACGGCCCGCACGATTTGTGAGCTCGCCATGAAGTTGCGCGACCTCGAGGACGTGTCGTCGATCTTTGTCACGCATGAGATGAACAACCTCGACTATCTTTGTTCCGAATACGCGGTGGTAAACGAAGAAGGACAGGTGGTGTTTGAACGTGAAGGCGAACGGCTTTGCTTAACCAACAGCAAAGTAATGATGATGAAAAACGGTAAGGTGATCTTCGCCGGCACCGATGAACGGTTGCGCAAGGCCGAAGACCCCTATATCCAAAAGTTTCTTCGCGGACACTAGATGAAAGGATGAAGGAGGAAGGAGGAAGGCTGAATAGGACTGAAACGACGCGCTCGGGCTGTGTCGATTTCATCCCTCAACCCGCACCCTTCATCCCTCTTTAGAACCAATGCCCAGGTCAACAAAGACGGTCAGTCTGAACCAACTACGCGTCGGCATCTTTGTGTTGGTGTCTATCGTCGTCCTCATTTTCCTCATCCTGAATGCTTCGGGCGACATGAATCCTTTCAAGAAACGGTTGCACCTGAAGGCACGCTTCGCTGATGCGAATGGCCTCAGAAAAGGGTCAGAAGTTCGCTTGTCCGGTTTGCGAGTCGGGAAGGTCGATGACCTGGTACTGTTGCCGGCAACAGAGCCCAGCGCTCAGCGAGTGGAAGCGTTGATGACGATCGACTCCGTAATCGATGGACGTCCCGCGACTGAATGGATTCGACAGGATTCGACCGCCCAGCAAGGATCACCCAGCCTGCTTGGCAACGAGATGCTAATCAATATCAGCCCCGGGACTCCGCTTGCCCCGCAAGTGAAGGACTACGCGGTACTGCGATCATCCAGCGCCAACACGGTAAACGACTTTGCGACGTCGGGCACCGATTTAGCGCAAAGACTGAGCAAATTGTCGGATCAGATGAGTGTGATCGTGAAGGACGTGCAGGACGGGAAAGGCACAGTCGGACGCCTGTTCAACGACGAAGCGCTCTACAACAATTTGAATGCGACCGTGCGCGAAACCGAAGACATGATTCGCCAGATCCGTTCAGGTAATGGTTCGGCCGGCCGCTTCGTCAACGATCCGGCTCTCTACAACAATGCAAATGAGATCGCCATTCAACTGCGAGAGATTTCCCGGGACCTACGAGCCGGGCGCGGCACGGCAGGCAAGCTGCTCACCAACGACGAACTTTACAATCGCATCAATCGCACGGCTGATCGCCTCGATCGTTCAGTAGATCAGATTAACTCCATGATCACCGACATCAATGCCGGTCGTGGCACACTCGGGAAACTGATCAAAGACGAGCAGATGTATAACGAAGCTCGCGCGGCCATCGCGCGCTTCAATACCACCGCCGAGCGTATCGATAACATTGTCGCTGCAGCCCAACGCGGTGAAGGTACAGTTGGAAAACTGCTGACGGATGAAGCGCTTTACTCGAACGTGAACCAACTATCGTCGGAAGGCGTGAAACTCATCTACGACTTCCGTCAGAACCCGAAGAAATACCTGACCATCAAGTTCCAACTGTTCTAGATGGTCATTGTGGCTTCTGGTAGCTCTCGAGTAACAACAAAGGTTCAGACTTGCTGCCGTCGTTCGTCGCGCCCATCCGAATTAGAAAAAGATCGAGGGCCATTCCCTTCTTCACGTCTCGCATGAACTGGGCCACAGAGTCCGTCCGGAATACCAGCCAATACCCAGCTCCGTCTTCGTTGAAGAGCAACTCACTGCGATACGGGCGTGTGTAGTGTTCGGGCGCGCCGGCGTAGAGCCTGGCCCAGAGCTTGAGCACCTCGGCTTTCCTTACCGGCAGCCGTCTCACACGACCCCGGTAAATCGCACGCACGCGCGATGGCCGGAGGTCGCCGTGCACAACGACCCGCTCCGTTTTCTGATCGTCACTAACCTCGAGTTCCTTCGCCTGAATGTCCTTCAAAGTCGTGCTCTGGTAATCGGCTGGTGTGCGGGGCTTCTTCGGCTGCGGTCCCAGAGGATTCTGCGCGACAGCGGAGTAACTGGACACCGCGACTAGAAAAAGTGTTGCCAGGATTCTTGCCTGAACTTTCATCAATAGCCTCCCTAGAATGGGCTTTCGTCCGCGGAAGGACCGTAGATCGACGGGACGGCGATATCGTTCAAACGCAGGTAGACGCCGAGTTGGGCTCGATGATGAATCAGGTGGTTCATCACGAAACTGCGGAGGACGGCGACCTTTGGCATCGTCAGAATCGTGTTTCCGTTAGACATAAGCGTCCAGGGTTTGAAGAATTCCGGGTCAGCCGCATCAGCTATCACCGCGCGCGCCTTCGCGACATTAGCGTCAAACGTCGCCAGCAAATCCGCTTCTGACTTTGCCAGCTCGGCAGGTGGCAGTGGTTCGCCGCCCGGCGCCAGGTCCAGCGAATCCTGCGCGAGTGTGTAAACGGCCCAGGTAGGAATGTTGCTCAAGTGCGTAGCTAAACTGCCCATCGCCATCGACTTTTCATGCGGTTTCCAATCAGACCGGTTCAGCGGCACACGCTCGAGCGTCTTACGCGTGTTCGCCATTTCGTGATCAAACTCGGGCAGTAATGATTCACTTAAAGCCATTTTGGTTCTCCGTTGCTGCAGGGTTATTGAGTCAAGGCGTTTGTACGACGCCGAAAGCACGCACAGGAAATGTTCCCATGCCCTTCACTTTTACCGGAACCGCAAAAAATCTAAAACCACCATCGGGTAACTGATCGAGACCGCACAGGTGTTCCACGATCGGCACGTTTGCCTTCAAGAGAACCGAATGCGCCGGACGTTCAAGGTCTTTGGTGTCGTCGATGTTGTAGGAGTCAATGCCGACAAGTACCGCTCCTGACTCTACCAGGTGTTCCGTGGCACTCCTGGTCAGGTAAGGATGTGTGCCGTCGTAATAGCGGGTTGTGCGCCAGTATCTGTCCCAACCGGTGTCCAACAAAACAGCTTTTCCACGCAGGTCGAGACCGGCCAACGCCTTGACCGATATCGCGCGCTCTCCCTTCCGGCAACGGACGACTTGTGCATCTAAATTCGCCAGCGAGGTTAGATCAAGTTCTGATAAATCTTTCCCGTTAGCATACCGGTGAAAGGGGCTATCGAGATAGGTGCCGGTG
>JBKPNP010000729.1:0-1367 GCA_046732775.1 Acidobacteriota bacterium | reverse complement strand
GAAGTTTCGCAGGCGGAACCGCTGCTGCTTGGTATCACCAAGGCATCGCTCTCGACTGATTCGTTTATCTCCGCGGCTTCCTTCCAGGAAACAACGCGCGTGCTTACCGAGGCGGCCATTTCCGGACGCATCGACTACCTGCGCGGCCTGAAGGAGAACGTGATCATGGGCCGGTTGATTCCAGCCGGAACCGGCATGGAGTACTACCGGAACGTGGACATCGCGCGGGATGAAACGATCGATCAAGCCCGCGAGCGCGACCTGGACGACTTCCCGGACATCGTTGGCGGTCACGAGATCGTGATTCCACCGGCACGCGAGCCACTCGTTACGGCGCCGGCTGACGGCGAGCCCGAAGACGTGGTCGAGTAGGACAGCTATGTAGGACAGGCATTCCTGCCTGTCCCTGGCGGGTTCATTGACTGGAGCGCAACCGTCCCGGTTGCTGCTATCCAGACTAAACGCAAACGGGACGCTTGCGCTCCAATCCTGCCTGCTGATCGTTCGAAGTGTTTTTAAAAAAAGGGACAGGCAGGAATGCCTGTCCTACATACCGACCGGCGTCGTTCGCGACGCCGGTCTTTTATTGTTCGCAGCTATCAGTCGAGATTGCTTGCGCGGCCGGCACCGATATTCGCCAGCGTGTTGATACGTGCGCGCACCGCACCTGCCAGCATGTCGACCTCCGCCGGAGAGTAATTGGCGGCGCGGAATGCGTCCTTGAGTTGTTCATCGCTCAGCCGGCTCAACCACGATGCCAGCCACTTCGCGTGCTCGACGGTGATACCTTCGAAGACCTTGCCGTTCTTGCCACTGTAGTGGAAATCGATCACGTTGCCTTTCACGCCTTTAATAAAATCAGCTTTGACGTAGTCCTCTGGCTTGTTGCGGCTGCGCGAGATGATGCCGCCGGTTTTTCCGAAGGTGGCGCCGAGGTCGCTGATGATGTAGTGGCGTTCGGAGTTGGTGTCGCCCTTGGTTGCGAGGATCGCGTTGTTGTCGTCCTTCATGTCCCAGTTGTTGAGCAACAACATCATGATCTTCAGACCCTGAAATTCGGTTTTGCCTTCAAACGGGTTCCCCTGCCAGGGCCAGTCGCCGGCGCGCTTGATGTGTTTCGGTCGCGCTTCGAGTTTGACGTTCTTGAATTTGCCCTTGCCGATGATCTCCAACTCCGGCACCAGGTGGACGATTTCAGTTTCATAACCGGCGGCCCACACCAATCGGTTGGCGGCGGTCTCGGGTTGGGCCTCTTTGCTTAGCTTGGCCACCCATTCGTTGCCCTTGCCGTCGCGCACGGTATATTTCGTCGACCAGCCGCCTTCTTTAACTGCGACGAAGGTCACCTTGCTGAGGTCTGGCTTCAT
>JBKPNP010000728.1:0-1791 GCA_046732775.1 Acidobacteriota bacterium | reverse complement strand
ATGCGCGCCATCAATCGCAAGCCAATTCATCCGCCGCGCACGATCATCGATCCGGCCACGATCGTTCACGAGCTGCGCGTAGTGAAGTCGCCCGAAGAGATTGAACTGATGCAGCGCGCTGCTGACATCGCGGCCGACGCTCACGTTGAGGCGATGAAGACCGTGCGTCCCGGCATGAAGGAATACGAAATCGAGGCACTGCTCGAGCGCGAGTTTCGACGTAACGGAGCGGCCGGCCCTTCATACACCTCAATCGTAGGAGGCGGCGCCAACGCCACCGTGCTGCACTACATAAATAACGACGGCGAGCTGCGCGACGGCGAGTTGTTACTCGTCGATGCCGGGGCTGAATACAAAGGCTACGCGTCTGACATCACGCGCACGTTCCCAATCAACGGCCGCTTTAGTAAGCCCCAGAGAGAGATTTACGATCTGGTCCTGAAAGCGCAGGTGGCATGCGTCGACATGGTGCGCCCAGGTGTTAGGCACGACGAAATCAAAGCGCGCTCGATCGAGATACTGACGGAGGGAATGGTCGAGCTCGGATTGCTAAACGGGAAACCTGAGGAGCTGATCCAGGAAGAAAAGTACAAACAATTCTACATGCACGGGCTCGGGCACCTGCTGGGCATCGACGTGCACGACGTCGGTGTTTACTACTACGACAAACAATCGCGCGCGCTGGAACCGGGTGTGGTGATGACGGTCGAGCCCGGAATCTACGTGGCGCCCGACACGAAAGATGTGCCGGAACAGTATCTGGGAATCGGAGTGCGGATTGAGGACGACGTTTTGTGTACTTCGAACGGACCGCGCGTGCTGACTACGCGGGTGCCGAAGGACGCGGATGAGATCGAAGCGTTGATGTCGCGGTAACGACATGGCGTAAGCAGTAGGCAGTTGGCAGCGGAAGCAAAGCGAGGGGGAAGGCCGGATTTTGGAGTGCGGTGACCCTGTCACCGCTTTTTCTTCGGGCGACCTGTCGCCGCGCTCCTAACTTGGGAGTTAAGGGTTCATCGGCTGCGACAGGTCGCAGCCTGCAAAAGCGGTGACAGGTCACCGCACTCCAAAAGGCTAGCAGCTCGCGGTTATGTCGCTAGCTCAGCAACGATCTCCTTCACGATCGCTCGACCCTTTTCGACTTCGTCAGTTCCGAGCGAGATCGCGCCGACCACCGCATGTCCCCCGCCGCCGTAACGTTCGCAAATTTTCGCGATGTTGTGCGTACGCGGACGCGGCGCCCAGGGATTCGAACCCACCGAAATCTTCGTGCGTTGCTTTCCTCGCGTTAACGCCACCGTGTACGTGGCTTCCGGAAACAGGTAGTAAGGAATGAATTTGTTGAAGCCGTCGTAACCTTCATCAACCAGATCAAAATGTACGAGCCCACTGGCCGACACGGCTACGCGACGAACTGCTTCCAGTGTTGCCAGGTGCTGTTTCAGGATTGGCGCAAATCGCCGCTGCACTTCCGCTCCCGTCGCCACTTCATTCAACGACTTCACCGTCAGCTCTCGGATTATTTGTTCGATGAACGCGTCGTCGGGATCCGATTCGATGACCTGCATTAGTTGCAAGGCAGGTTCTTTTAACTCCACGCATTGCGCAGCGGATTCGTAGAGCGCCCCATCAATGATGTGGGCCCAATGAATAAGATCGGCGAGCGGTTCGTTATTAAACCCAAACTTCTGCCCGGCAACGTCCGCTATAAACTCCGTACAGGATTTGCGGTTCGCGTCGAGAAATTTTTTGCCTGACTGGTCGTTTCTAAAATGAGCCTCGTCCTCGGGA
>JBKPNP010000727.1:0-5126 GCA_046732775.1 Acidobacteriota bacterium | reverse complement strand
GTGCTACGCAAGGATTTCATTCTCGATGAATACCAGGTTTATGAAGCCGCGGCCGCAGGAGCTGACGCACTGCTGCTTATCGTGGCAGAACTCGGTGACGAGGAACTCGTGCGATTGCTGCGGCTGACTGAAGACGAGTTGGGTATGGATGCGCTCGTGGAAGTTCACACGAGCAAAGACATGGATCGCGCGATCGATAGGGGCGCGCGGATCATCGGAGTTAATAACCGTGATTTGCGGACGTTCGAAGTGTCAATAGAAACGTCTGTGGAGCTCGCACAATTTGCACCGGCGGGGACGACGTTGGTTAGCGAAAGCGGACTGACGCCGGAGGCAGTACGCCGACTCAGCGCCCTCGGATATCAGGCGTTCCTGGTGGGAGAAACATTGATGCGCGCGGAAGATCCGGCGCGTGAACTGCGGCGTTTCCAGCAAGCGAACCGTTCATGAATACGCTCATCAAAATCTGTGGCATTACGAATCTGGCGGACGCGCTGGCGTCCGTCGACGCTGGTTGCGAGCTGCTCGGGTTCAATTTCTACGCGCATAGCCCCCGCTACATTGAGCCTCGAAACGCGCGAGCGATTGTCGCTCAGTTGCCCGAGAGAATCCTGGCCGTTGGAGTGTTCGTGAATGAGAGTATTGAAACACTCAGAGAGATTGCCGCGGTTTCTGGCGTGAAGATGTTGCAACTGCACGGCGACGAGACGCCCGAGTACTGTGATACCTTGACCAACGCCGGTCTTGCCGTGATGAAAGTTTTCCATACGGGCGCAAGCTTCTCGATCGACAGGTTACTCGACTACGACGTGCAGTTCGTCATGTTGGATGCGGGGGGCGAACAGCAACGAGGTGGAACGGGGAAGCTGAGTGACTGGTCACAGGCGGCGCAGGCAAAGCTGGTAAGGCCAGATTGTTTTCTGGCCGGTGGCTTGTCGGCGTCAAACGTGGGCGCGGCGATTACTGAAGTGAAGCCGCTCGGAGTTGACGCGTGCAGCTGTCTTGAGGTGTCGCCGGGGAAGAAAGATATTGCGAAGGTGCGGGATTTTGTCGCCGCCGTTCGCGAGGCAAGTTCGCTATAGCGTTTGAATTGTTATGACCTTGGAAACACAACCTGACGAGCGTGGACATTGGGGCGTTTATGGCGGCCGTTTTGTGCCCGAAACCTTGATGGCGCCGTTAGAGGAGTTGACCGCAGCTTACTTCGCCGCGCGCGATGACGCGTCGTTTCAAACTGAGTTATCTGACCTGCTGCGACACTATGCGGGCAGGCCGACGCCTTTGTTCTACGCTGCACGCCTAACCGAACACGCCGGCGGCGCCAGGATTTACCTTAAACGCGAAGACTTGCTGCACACGGGCGCACACAAAATTAACAACACGCTGGGACAGGTACTGCTGGCGCGCCGCATGAAAAAGCGCCGCGTGATTGCGGAGACCGGCGCCGGACAGCACGGCGTGGCGACAGCGACGGTGTGCGCGCTGTTTGGTATTGACTGCGTTGTGTACATGGGCAGCGAGGACATGCGGCGCCAGGCTTTAAACGTCTATCGCATGAACCTGCTGGGGGGAGAAGTGCGAGCCGTAAACGCAGGTTCGTGCACCTTGAAGGACGCCATAAACGAAGCACTGCGCGACTGGGTAACGAATGTGGAGGATACTTACTATCTGCTCGGCAGCGCGCTCGGTCCGCATCCATACCCGTTGATGGTGCGTGATTTCCAAACTGTGATTGGACGGGAGGCGCGCGCGCAAGTTTTGGAACAGGAAGGCCGGCTGCCGGATTTGCTCGTCGCCTGTGTTGGCGGCGGTTCAAATTCGATCGGATTATTTCATCCGTTTTTGCAAGACGAATCAGTGTCGATGGTGGGCGTTGAAGCGGGTGGCCGGAGTGACGAAATCGGCGAGCATGCTGCGCGTTTCAATGAAAACGGTGGAGGGCGTCCTGGAGTTTTGCAAGGCACGATGAGCTACGTGTTGCAGGACGTAAACGGCCAGATAGCGGCCACGCATTCAGTCTCGGCGGGACTCGATTACGCCTCGATTGGCCCCGAGCACGCCGCGCTGCACGACTCGGGACGCGTAACTTACGATCGTGTTTCCGACGACGACGCGCTCGCTGCGTTTCATCTCTGTTCAAAACTTGAAGGAATAATTCCGGCCCTGGAATCGTCGCACGCGATCGCCTACGCGCTGAAGGCTGCGGCCACGATGAGAAACGATCAAACTGTCATAGTGAATCTGTCGGGACGCGGCGACAAAGATGTAGATACGGTGCGCGAAGCTGCGACCGTCTAGTTTAGCCATCGTAACGCAAACTGTTAGTTAGCTGTCGTAACGCAAAGTGTTAGTTTGCGTGATCGCAGTAATTACAAACTCCGGAGTCTGAAAAGCTTGGGTCGAATCGAAGCTGCTTTTCGTAAGTCAAAGTGTGACGGCAAGAAAGGCTTCATCCCTTTCATCACCGCAGGCGATCCCGACCTCGGGGCGACCGCAGAACTCCTCGTCGAACTCTCGCAAGCAGGCGCGACCGTCATCGAGCTTGGCGTCCCGTTCAGCGATCCGATGGCCGATGGCCCTGTGATTCAACGCGCTTCTGAGCGTGCTCTCAAACACGGTTTTGGTTTGCCCGAGATTCTTGAAACTACGGCGAGAGTGCGCTCGAAACTGGATGTACCGCTCGTACTCTTCAGTTACCTGAATCCGTTGATGCAGTATGGCCTGAGTAAACTGACGCGCGCTGCGCGCGCTGCCGGCATCGATGGAATCCTCGTAACAGACCTAACACCCGAAGAGTCAGAAGAGTTTGTCGTTGCGGCAAAGGCGAACGATCTGGATCTGATATTTCTGGTCGCGCCGACATCGACTGACGAGCGTTTACGTCTAATCACCGAACATGCAAGTGGCTTTGTATATGCCGTTTCGCGTGCTGGTGTGACCGGGGCTCGCGAGAATTTAAGCGGCGAGGCAGAATTACTTGTCACGCGCGTGCGCCGGTTCTCCAAATTGCCCGTTGCGGTGGGCTTCGGCATCTCCACGGCGGAGCAGGTAACTGAAACATGCGCGTATGCAGACGCCGCGGTAGTCGGTTCAGCAATTGTCAGCGAGATCGAAAAGCTTGGAAACGATCCTGAGCTGGTTAAGAAAATCGGAAGCTACGTGAGAAGTTTGACTGCCGAAGAAATCGCGGTTTGAAATCCTCTGTGCAACCTCTGTCTCTGTCTCGGTGGTGAGTGTTTTGCTTGAATTAGTCCACCACGGAGGCACAGAGGGCTCAGAGGTTGCACAGAGAAAAGTGAAATCAGGGCTCTACCCAATATTGAGGCAAGTGGCGCGTGCCGAGAGGGCGGTGTGCGCGACGAAAACGATCCACCCTCCGTCAAAAAAAGTTCTGTTGCAAGCATGAAACACTGTTCCATTCTCGCGTTTGTTGTGGTATGCTCCGCGCAAACAGGCGGTAAAGAGAGGTGCTCTAGCCGCGGACTTGAGAAAAGGAGCAGAAGAAAGCGATGTATGTTATGGCATCCGACGACCGAATCAGCGTAGACCGCGGCAAGGCGATTGAGGCGGCTCTATCAGGTATTGAAAAGAGATTTGGCAAAGGCTCGATCATGCGCATGGGCGAGCGCGAAGTCTCCGAAATTCCTGCGATATCTACCACGTCCCTGAGTCTCGATGTGGCCGTCGGCGTCGGCGGAGTGCCGCGCGGACGCATCATCGAGATATACGGTCCGGAAAGTTCCGGCAAGACCACGCTCGCGTTGCATATTGTCGCGGAAGCGCAGAAGTCGGGTGGCGTGGCTGCCTACATCGACGCCGAACACGCGATGGATTCGGAGTATGCGAAGAAGCTTGGCGTTGACATCGATCAGATGCTGATTTCGCAGCCGGATTCAGGCGAGCAGGCTCTCGAGATTGCCGAAGCCCTGGTGCGTTCCAATGGTATCGACGTGATAGTGGTCGATTCGGTTGCCGCACTTGTGCCCCGCGCTGAACTCGACGGCGAGATGGGAGATTCGCTGCCGGGTTTGCAGGCGCGTCTAATGTCGCAGGCCCTGCGCAAGCTCACGGCGATAGTTTCGCAGTCAAACACCTGCTTCATTTTCATTAACCAGATTCGCGAAAAGATCGGTGTCATGTTCGGCAGTCCGGAAACAACGACTGGCGGCCGCGCGCTCAAGTTTTATTCGTCAATGCGACTGGACATCCGGCGCATTGGCGCCATCAAGGACGGCGATCGCATCGTTGGCAACCGCACCAAGGTGAAAGTAGCGAAGAACAAAGTGGCGCCGCCGTTTCGTGAGTGTGAATTTGACATCATGTATGGCGAAGGCATTTCGCGCGAAGGCGACGTGCTTGATCTGGCAGTTGCTCAAAACGTAGTCGACAAGAGCGGAGCCTGGTTTTCTTACAAAGGCGATCGCCTGGGTCAGGGTCGCGAAAATTCAAAGCTCACTTTGAAAGAGAAGCCGGAAATTCTGAAACGTATCGAGCGCGAAGTGAAAGTGAAACTCGGTATGACAGTGCGTGAAGAAAAGGCTGAGCCGGCAGCTCCGGCAGCAAAGGCTGCCGCAGCCGAGAAGAAGTAAACTAAAACCGACCCGGTTACGATGCGCGTTCGACCGCGAGGGTTTATCCTTCACGGTCGAGCGCTTATTTATTGCTTTACAGGCTGACGGTCTAAACCCATAATCCGCCGCGGGTAAGACGGATGTTTTGTCTCTTTTAAGCGGATAGCGATCGGCAAGAATGCCTGTCTGACTATGAAATCAATTCTGATCAAGGGTGGCACGCTGTTGACAATGGATGAGCAAGACTCAGTCGTCAACGGGGACTTGCTTATTAGCGACGGCCGGATCGAGAGCATTGGATCGACTGTCGCTGCGGCTGACGTCGTGATAGACGCCGCCGGCTGCGTTGTCCTACCCGGTTTTGTACACACGCATTTACATCTTTGCCAGACGATATTTCGTGGAGCTGCCGATGATTTGCCGCTGCTGGAATGGCTGAAGCAACGTGTTTGGCCGCTCGAGGCTGCGCATACCGTCAGCTCGATCCGCGCTTCCGCGAGGCTTGCAGTGGCGGAGTTAATCAAGGGAGGCACCACCTGCGCACTGACGATGGAG
>JBKPNP010000726.1:0-2505 GCA_046732775.1 Acidobacteriota bacterium | reverse complement strand
ACGCTCTGCTCCATGCGTCTTAGCCGGGCGGTGAAAGAACTTTTCGACGCTAGGCCCTCACCCTAACCCTCTCCCAGAGGAGAGGGAACAAGGCTGAAAAAATCGCATTGAGAAGTATCAAGCACGCGCTTGAGAAAAGTTTGAGCGCACCTGAAAGCCATTTAACTCCCCGTGGTCTCCAACACTAACGCAGCGGGCATAGCCTTTGCTCTTGCGCGTCCGCGTAGCCGCTGGAATAAACCAAGCAGAGTTCAGCGGTGACAGCCTGATATCTGTCCTGCGGCTAGTGTTCGCCTACGCGCACTCCTGAAGCCTTCCACATCATCGGCGCGCGTCTGACGATTCGAACAAACAGTTGAATACAAAGGAGCGTCGTTATGCGTTCTACCCGACTTTCAATTTGGAGCTCTCGCCGAGGCGTCTCTGCCACGATCCTGCTTCTCTTAGTAACCCTCTTCAGCACCGTCACCATCGCGCGCGCCGCCGATGACGAAAACGATGAGCCCGATGATTATGACGTAAAGGCGCGTGTCGTGCGCATTAGTTTAATAACCGGCGATGCGCGTATTAAACGCGACGGCAACAAAGAATGGGAGCGCGCGCTCCTTAACACGGCACTGGTCGAGGGCGACGCGATCGCCACCGACCGCGAGGCGCGCGTAGAGCTTCAGGTCGATGCGCGAAACTTCGTGCGACTCGGCGGAGACACGACGGTCCGGGTGGTGACGCTGCGCGACGAAGGCGTTGCCCTTAGCCTCGTTCAAGGAACGGCTTCGGTGCGACTCGCGAAGTTTGATCGCGAGCATGAATACTTTGAGATCGACGCACCCAAAACCACGGTCGCGGCCGAGCGCAATGGGCTTTACCGGATAGACGTTTCGCGCGAAGGCCGTGTGCGCATCAACGCCCGCGACGGCGGACACGCGCGCATCTATTCGGAGACATCGGGCTTTGCCTTGCGCGACGGGCGCACCGCCGAGTTGATCGTCGAGGGCACCGACGCCGGTGACTGGGAATTTGTCGCCGCTAACACCCCCGACTCATGGGACGAATGGGTAACTCAAAGGGAGCGTTACCTCGCCGAGCGTCTTCGTTTCGACGTCCAGTATTACGACAACAACATTTGGGGTGCTGAAGATCTTTACGCGTACGGCGATTGGACCTACGCCGGCGATTACGGCTGGATCTGGCGGCCACACGCAAGTGTGATCAGCAGCTACGCAGACTGGACGCCTTACCGTTACGGCAGCTGGGTGTGGATTTCGCCATACGGTTGGACCTGGGTCGGCCAGGAGCCGTGGGGCTGGGCGCCCTACCATTATGGACGCTGGGTTTACTACAACGGCTACTGGGCCTGGTGTCCGCGCGGTCGTTACTATCGCCATAGTTGGTGGCGCCCGGCACTAGTCGCGTTCTCGATTTCGTTTGGCGATAACGTTTGTTGGTATCCGCTTGGTTACCACCAACACGATCCCCACTCACGACATCACCGACGAAACGATCACGATCGTGATCACGATCGACTGCGGCCGATGCGTGCAGACGATCTGGCGCGACTGCAAAGAGTAAACCCGGCGTATCAGCGCGCCGTCAGCACCGTCGCAACCAGGGATTTCGGCGCCGGTGGGGCGAGACCGCGGGCCGCGGATGAAGCGCTGGCCCGTAGAGTGGTCAACGGGGAACCCTTGGATACGGAGTTGCCGATCAGGCCGGTCTTCGCGGCGGGAGAACGCAGCTCGCGCGAAGATCGCAACGGGCGCTTGACCGTTGTGCGTCCTGCTCGAGTTATGCCTCCGGCCGAATCGATTGACAGACCGACCGGAGCGGCTGCCCGGACACCCGGCGCTCAGCTCGATCCTGAGTTACGTCGCACGCGCATTCTGAATGGACGTGAAGGAATTGTTGCTCGACCTGAAGCGCCACTCCCGAACTCTGGCGGCATCGATTCGGATGCGCGTCCTACCGGTGTGATCGCGCGACCTCCCAGACCGGCGCGCGAGCCTGCGCCACCGCGCACTGAGGCGCCACGATCGGACGGCGACAACACTAATCAGGTGCCGCAAGCGAATGAACGGCCGGTACGCGCCTCCGAAGGCAATCGCGAACGTGTGCCAATCAGAACGCCGGTCACGCCTAACGACGACAACGGTTCATCGGGGGAACGCAGCGCGCGACCTGAGCGGACAGAGCGTCCGATTCGCGATCGCAGTGATCAGCCGGACCAACCGACGAGGCGAGAAGCGAGCGAGCCGGTGGCGAGGCCCGAGCGTCACGAGCAGCCGGCACGGCAATACGAGCCTCCGGTGCGGAATGATCCGCCGCCGCGCAACGATCCGCCACCACGTTATGACCCGCCGGTCAGGAACGATCCGCCGCCGCGCAACGATCCGCCGCCGCGCAACGATCCGCCGCCGCGCAACGATCCACCGCCGCGCAACGATCCACCGCCGCGCAACGATCCGCCGCCCTCGCGAAGTGATCCACCCGCGCGCAGTGAGCCGCCGC
>JBKPNP010000725.1:0-10438 GCA_046732775.1 Acidobacteriota bacterium | reverse complement strand
CACTCCAAATGAGTCCGCGTCCTTCCAACTTGCGTTAGCATTGTCGCAGTGACAAATTATCCCCGCTAGTTGCGCACGTAGGAGCGTCTTAGTTGTCTTCAGCTGAATCCCCTGTGTTTTACGATCCAGCCGGCCGCCGCTGGAAGCGAGTACGGCTCGTCTGGCTAGTGCTCGCAATCGTTGTCACGAGTCTCGCCGCTGTGCTTATCGCGAGTGTGCTCGTGAACCCCGCACTGCCGAGTCTTAGTATTCGTCCAGTTTCAAGTTTGCCTCACACTGCCGATCTTAAGCCGAAGCCGTTACCTGTTGTGGCAAATCCGATTCAGCAGAAAGCAAAGAAGGCGCAGGCGGACCTGCAACGCGCACTCGCAGCCACAACGCGCGTCGTGCCGGCGAAACGCCGTTCTCAAACTCCGGTTGCCCCGCCGCCGCCAAAGTTACCTCCGCCAACCGTTTCTAACTCACGTCCGCTTTCGGTCGGTTTTTATGTGAACTGGGACGAGTCGAGTTTGGCCTCACTCGAACGCAACATCGATCACCTCGACTGGGTCATCGGCGAGTGGTCGCACCTGCAGGATTCGGCCACGGGCAAGGGGCCTCTGGCTATCGAGATCGACGCGCCGGCGCTCAATTTTATTCGCGCGACACATCCGCAGGTGCAGGTAATTCCGATGGTGCAGAACCTGATTAATGAGAAATGGAATCCTGACCTGCTCGCGCAGGCCATCGGCGATGAGCCCAGCCGTCAATCGTTGATCAGCGCCCTGACGGCTTTCGTTGAGAACAACAAGTTCGCCGGCCTATGCGTCGATTTTGAGGAGCCCGCGGCGGCAACGCGTCCGGCGTTGCTCACGTTCATTCAAGAGTTGCACGCCGCTTTTGCGCCGAAAGGCTTGATAGTTGTTCAGGCAGCCCCTTTTGATGATCCGGACTGGAACTACAAAGAGTTCGCAGCCGTCGACGACTACATGATGCTGATGGCTTACGACCAGCATTGGGCGGGCAGCGACCCGGGAACCGTGGCCGCGCAGGATTGGTTTGAACGAAATCTCGCGAGTCGCATGCGCGACCTTGCGCCCGCCAAAACGATCATCGTCCTCGGCAACTACGGCTACGACTGGAGTGAAGGGAGCAGTGAGGCGACTGAACTTACTTTTCAGGAAGCGGTGATCTCGTCGCGTGATTCTGAAGCGAAGCTCATATTTGATCCGGCGTCCCGCACGCCATATTTCGAGTATGACGACGAGGACGAGACTCACCACACCGTTTGGTTTCTCGATGCCGTGACCGCTTTCAACGAAATGCGCGCCGCCAGCGGTTTCAGTCCCGCAGGGTTTGCCATCTGGCGACTGGGTTCGGAAGACCCGTCCGTTTGGCGAATGCTGGGCCAGTCGCAAACTAACGACGCAACTGAATTGCGAAAGATCAGCTACGGCTACCAGGTCGACTTTGAAGGCACTGGAGAAATTCTGAAAGTCATGTCGCGGCCCCAGGACGGTTGGCGCAATCTCGACCTTGACGATAGCGGGTTCATTAAGAATGAAGAGTTCATCACCATTCCGTCTTCATACGTGATTCAGCGCGGCGGCGATCATCCCGGGTTAGTGGCGCTGACGTTTGATGACGGACCCGATCCGCGTTGGACGCCGGAAATCCTCGACATACTGAAACGGGAAGGCGTGCCTGCCACGTTTTTCGTGATCGGAAAAAACGGCCAGGCTTATCCGGATCTGATGCGGCGCATCGTTAACGAGGGCCATGAGATTGGCAATCACACGTTTACCCATCCAAACCTTGGCGAAATCCCGACCTCGTTGAGTGAACTCGAACTCAATGCGACGCAACGTCTGATTGAATCTGAAACGGGGCGATCCACGGTACTGTTTCGTCCGCCCTATTTTGGCGACGCCGAAGCCGACAAGCCTCAGGAAGTGGAACCGGCTTACCAGGCGCAGCAGCTTGGTTATCTAATGGTCGGCGTTCGTATTGATCCTGACGATTGGCAACTGCCGGTGCGGCCAAGCGACATCGTGGATCGCACGCTGCAACGGCTCGCCGACAACGACCCGGAAACGCGTGGGCAGATTGTGTTGCTGCATGACTCCGGCGGGGATCGTGCCGCGACCGTTGCCGCACTGCCGGAATTGATTCGGCAGGTCCGCGCACATGGTTTTCGTTTCGTTGGCGTTTCAGACCTCGCGGGTCTCTCGCGCGATCAGGTGATGCCGCCGGTGGCGGCGCGCGAGCGGGCTTTCACGCGCTCGAACGCTGTAGCCTTTTTCTTTCTGTCAACCACGGGCTGGGTGCTGCAGTGGATATTTGTAATTGGAATCGTGCTGGGTCTTGGTCGATTACTCGTGATCGGCGGCCTTGCCTTCGCGCAATGGATACGTTCGCGTCGCCGCGAACGCGAGCACGCAGGTGAAACATTTTCGCCTTTCGTTTCGGTGCTGGTGCCGGCCTTTAACGAAGAGTTAGTTATTGAAAACACGATCAATAGCTTGTTGGCGTCAGACTATGAGAACTACGAGATACTCGTGATTGACGATGGCTCGTCTGACCGTACCAGCAGCATCGTGAGGGACAGATACGCCGGCAACGAACGCGTCAGGTTGTATTCCGAAGCCAACGAAGGAAAAGCAGCCGCGCTCAATACGGGCCTGCGCCATGCAAACGGTGAAATAGTGATCGCGCTGGATGCTGATACGCTCTTTGCTCCGCAGACACTGGGTGCACTCGCGCGCCGGTTTTATGATTCCCGACTCGGCGCGGTGGCCGGCAATGCGAAGGTCGGTAATCGCATAAACATCGTCACGCGTTGGCAGGCGCTCGAGTACATCACTTCGCAGAATATGGATCGCCGCGCCTTTGCGAGTTTGAACTGCATCACGGTGGTGCCCGGGGCGGTGGGCGCGTGGCGCCGCGATTTGATCGAGCAGGCGGGCGGGTTTCAATCAGATACGCTCGCGGAAGATCAGGACCTGACGCTCAGCATCCGTCGCATGGGTTACACCATCGGCTACGAAGAGGACGCGATTGCCTGGACTGAAGCTCCGGATCGGTTAGGGCCGCTCGCGCGGCAGAGATTTCGTTGGGCGTTTGGCACGTTGCAATGCATGCGCAAACATTTAGACGCACTGCTGCGGCCACGTTACGGTGCGCTGGGAATGATCGCACTCCCAAACGTCTGGATATTTCAGATTCTGTTTCCGTTGATTTCGCCGGTAATGGATCTGATGCTGCTATACACTTTGCTGATAGCTGCGCTTGATCGATTGCAACAGCCCTTGGGCTACTCCTCGAGCGGACTGCGTCTGGTGCTTTTTTACTACGCCCTCTTCCTCGCGATTGACTGGGTTGCCGCCGGCTTTGCGTTTCTGCTCGAGAAGAAGGAGCGTTGGCGTCTGCTGTGGTGGTTGTTCCTGCAACGATTTTGTTACCGGCAGGTGATGTACTACGTGATGATTAAATCGGTGGCGGTGGCCACGCGCGGTTCAACGGTCGGCTGGAACAAGCTCGATCGGAAAGCGACTGCGGAAGCGCAGTAGGCTGCGTCAGCAGTGGTGCTCGTGCAGTTTCGAGGCGGTTGTTGAGAGTTCAAGCCGCCTTTGCCCGAAAGATCTTGTGACAATCGGCTATGCCGTTTGATGTGCGGAAGGCCTTTGGCCTTCCGGTTCGTTTCCGCCTTATTTTGGGCTACGCCCAAGCGGTTCGGGGCACAGCCCAAAAGTTTCCCTTAAGCTGCACAGAAGCGCGTAGCGCTTCCGCACATCAGGCGGCATAGCCGCGAGCAAACGTGAGCCTTGAGCAGAAGGCAGGAAGTGAACGGGCATAGAACTGTTTAATGGCAAAAAAGCGTAAAGGCGAACACCGCAAAAGCACGAAGCGAGACGGTCTGGTCGTTTACGTCGTATTGCTTGTGATAGCTTTTTCATTCCGCGTGGCCGTCGCGCGCTTCCTGCCCAATGACGCGCCGGATGACGGCAAAGTCTACGCGCAAATCGCGCGCAACGTGCTGGAGCAGCATGTCTATTCTCACGAGGCAGAAGCGCCTTTCGCTCCCACCCTGATTCGCCTGCCCGGTTATCCGCTGTTCGTCGCCGGCGTCTATTCGATATTTGGTCACAACGACAATCAAGCTGTCCGGATTGTGCAAGCGCTGATCGATACTGCCACCTGCGCGTTGATTGCGCTGCTCGCGTTTCATTGGGAGCCGGATGACAAACGAAAGCGCCGCAGCTCGATCGCGGCCCTCGTGCTGGCAGCTGCTTGTCCCTTCACGGCGATTTATGTCGCCACGGTTCTCACCGAAATTCCCACGATGTTTCTCGCGGTGGCGATGTGTCTCACAGCGACGCTCGCGTTGAAAGCGGCGAGCCAGAGCCGGACAGTGTGGTTGTGGTTAGCGACAGGCGCGACTGCGGGACTCGCTGTTCTGTTTCGACCTGATAGCGGATTATTTGCGGCGGCGATCGGACTCACACTTGTGGTCGCGACGTTGTCGCGTCACGGCGATTTGCAGTTAACTAACGCGCGCGATGAAAAGCTGCATCGGGTTGCGTCCACGTCTTACCACGGCGCGGTTTTCTCGCTGGCATTCTGCCTCGTGCTTGTACCCTGGGCGGTACGTAACTATCGCGTCTTTCACGTTTTTCAACCGCTCGCACCGGCGCACGCGGAAATGCCCGGCGAGTTTGTGCCGCGTGGCTATCTCCGCTGGGTGCGAACCTGGATCGACGACGGACGTTACGTAGGTCCTGCGCTGTGGTCGCTCGACTCGGCCGCGATCAAGGTGACTGATTATCCCGCACGAGCTTTTGATTCAGCCGAGGAGAAAGAGCGAGTAAGCAAATTACTCGAGCAATACAACTCTCCAAATAAAGAGCCGCAGCTGTTTATTGACCAGGTACAGCCCACGCCAGACGCTTCGCCGGACGAAGCCGACGATGCAAAGAGCGGCGATGAGGAAAGCGACAGCGACGAGCCTGACGATGAAACTCAGGGCGATGATACGGAGCCAGCCGATTCAGCTTCTGACCAGGCCGTGGAGATGACGCCGCAGATTGACGCGGGATTCGCGCAGCTTGCGCAAGAGCGAATCGCTCATCATCCGTTTCGCTACTACGTTTTGCTGCCGCTGAAGCGTGCCCACGCACTTTGGTTCAACACACACTCAGACTATTACCCGTTTGAAGGTGAGTTGCTTCCAATCGATGACCTCGATTACAACGGAGGCCAGCAGTATTGGCTGCCGCTCTTCGCTTTCCTGGTTCTGGCCTACTCGTTGTTGGGCATTGCTGGCGGCTGGTTTCTGTGGGAATCAAACGTTGCCAACTCGCGTATCTGGATGTTGTTGGCAGTGCTGATGATATTTCTGAGGATCGGCTTTTTCGCGACGCTGGAGAATCCAGAGCCGCGCTACGTGGTGGAGACGTTCCCGTTTCTCGCCGTGTTAGGGGGAATAGCGGTGGTGCAGATTCACGAGGCTCTCGTACAAAGACGCACAACTCGTAACCGCGACCCTTAGCCGGTAGCGAGTGGATCCTAAAGTCAACGATTCATATCAGCGATTACGTTGACGCTAGCTTCCACTCGCGGGTTCTGCATTATTGCGGGGTTGGTGTTTGCTCTGAGGGAAGCACGCGTGAAGGATCCGGCCGGTCCGGTGAAGTGTGCAGGTGAATTGCCTTCCAGTCTTTTCCCACCCGTTTAAAAACCAAAGTCATTCGTCCGGTCGCTGTTTCCGGTGCGCCCTTGTACGTTTGTGATTGCGTCCAGAGACAACTGACAACTGCGCCGTCGCGACCGAGCATGGTGATCGACAGATCACGAATGTCGAGTTTTACGTCCTTCATCTCGCGATATGCGCTCTCGCGGTTCTTCCGCATCTGGTCCCAACCTTTAGTGACGGTGCCGTTGCTGTTGAAAAGAATTAGTCGCGGCGACTTCAGGTAGACGCCGGTGACGGCGTCGACGTCTGCGTGCTTGATGCCATCAATGATGGTGTTGAAAGCTGCGACAACGGTCTGTGAACCCGGCGTGTCCGTTGCGGCAAGCTTCGGTTTGCTCTCAATACGTCGCGCTGCTGGGGCAGTTGTAGCGGGGCGCTGCACGTCCGTCGGTTTCTGTTCGGCTGACTGATTTGTATTTGCAGGCGTGCTCGCGGTTCGCGGTCTGACGGTTTGCGACGAATTGGAGTTTTGCGCCAGCCCGTTCAAGGCTAACGCCAGCAGCAGTGTAGCGGCGACAGATAATCTTTGGATCATGGAATTTGTCCTTTAACTGTTAACGGGAGCCTCGGCTTTTGGCGGGAGCAACTAAACATCACCGAGGGCATTTGCAACGTCGAACCATGGTACTCCACTACGCAGTCTTTCGACAGAACGTTTTTGACCGAGTATGTCGAACACCTCAAACATCGAAGGCCCTACCGCCTGACCCGTCAGCATTGTGCGCGAGCCGTTGATTAGAAGTCCTGCTTTCACGCCGGCTTCGTCGGCAAACTTACGCAGCGTTGCTTCGGCCGTTTCCACTGAGAACGGCTCGCTTTCTTCCAGCCGGTCGGCGAGTTGGGGCAGCAATTCCTTTAACCGCGGTTCCTTCTTCAGGTTTTTCTGCACCGCCGCCTCTTCAAAATCGAAATCGTCGGAAAAATACGCGCGACCCTGTCCGGAGAAATCCTTCAAGGTGAAGAAGCGTTGGCGAATCAAATCAATAACTTTCAACAACCAGTCGCGCTCGTCGTCATCGTATTCCTCGCGCCAGAGTTTGTTGGCTCGCAGCTCATCTTTGACGAAGGGAAGCAGCTCGGCCACCGGCAGCGTGCGTATGTACTCGGCGTTCATCCAGAGCGCCTTCTCGTCAGTCCAGTGGCGCGCGTCGTTTTCCTGAAAATTGAAAACTGCGGGTGAGCGATGGATGTGTTCTAAAGAGAATTCCGCAATCAGTTCGTCAACCGAGAGCATCTCTTTTCCGTTTGACGGCGCCCATCCGAGCAACGCGAGGAAGTTGCGAAACGCCTCCGGCAAAAACCCGCGATCGCGATAGGTAGTTAACGAAACCACCTCGCCGTGTTTTCGCTTGGAAAGTTTTCCCTTGTTCGGCGCCAGAATCAGCGGCAGGTGCGCAAACTGAGGCACGCTCGCCCCGAGCGCTTCATACAACAGCACCTGCTTGTGGGTGTTGGTCAGATGGTCCTGGCCGCGGATGACGTGAGTGATGCCCATCTCAATATCGTCGATGACGACCGACAGGTTGTAGAGCGGGTGCCCGTCTGATCTCAGCAGCACCAGGTCTTCAATTTCTGAGTACTCACGCTCCTGTGGGCCAAACACCAGATCGTTGAACTGAGTCTTACCTTCGTGCCCAATTTTGAGACGCACAGCGAAGGGCTCACCGGCAACCGCGCGTTTGTCAGATTCTTCCTTCGACAAATCGCGGAAAGGATTATCCCGGTGTCCGGTACCTTCCTCTGACTGAGCGCGTGCACGCGCCGCGATCCCTTGCTTAACGGTGGCGTCGTCGCGTTGCGCCTTGGGCGTGAAGTCGCGATACGCTTTGCCTTCGTCGACCAACTTGTTGGCGGCGGCGCGATGCTTGTCGGCGTTGGCTGACTGAAAAACGATCTCTTCATCGTGAATCAGACCGAGCCACTGCATTCCGTCGATGATTGAGCGAGTTGATTCTTCAGTCGAACGCTGCAGATCGGTATCTTCAATGCGGAGCAGAAACTTGCCGCCAACTTTTTTCGCGTAAAGCCAGTTGAAGAGCGCTGAGCGTGCAGCACCAATGTGCAGGTAACCGGTTGGTGATGGGGCGAAGCGGACGCGAACAGTCATAAAAGTAAAAGTAGTCAGCAGTCAGGAGTGAGTATTCAGAAGGAAAAGTTCTACTGACTACTAACCACTGATTACTGACTACTGATTTTCTGGCGGAGATGACAGGATTCGAACCTGTGAAGGGCTTTTAAGACCCTTAACGGTTTAGCAAACCGCCGCCTTCAGCCACTCGGCCACATCTCCGCAGCCCGTAAAAACGAAAAATCATTCTAATCGGCGAGTTCGGATTGTCAAGACGCGCCCCTCGGTTTTCTTAGTTTGTTCGCGTTATCGCCATGATTGTCAGGTCGTCGCTTGGTGCCCGGCCGGCCGCAAAGCTGTGCAGATCATGACGGCACAACGACACGAGCGACTCCGGAAGAGCATCGTGATTGTCGGCAAGTAGCCGCGCCAAACGCTCCGAACCGTATTCAGTTTCAAACCCGTCGCGCGTTTCCGACAGTCCGTCAGTGTAAAGGAACAGCGTGTCGCCCTTTTCCATGCGCACACGGCTGACGGTAAAACTTTCCGTACAAAACACGCCAACCGGAAGTCCGGTAGCAGCGATGCTGGTGACCTGTTTGTTTTGAATGAGCAGCGGCGGCAAGTGGCCGGCGTTGCAGATTTCAACTTCGCCTGTTGTCGACGCGCGCCCACATACGAGTGTGGCGTACTGCGTCGGTAGCGTGCTTTCGCAGAACACGCGGCTGGCGCGCTCCATCGTTTGCTCGAGCGGCAGCTCTATCGAAATCAGCGTGCGGAACATAGCGTTGAGATGTGCCATCAACATCGAAGCCGCAACGCCTTTGCCGGAAACATCACCGAGCACAAAGTGAAGTGATTGATCTTGACCGCGAATCAAATCGCAGTAATCCCCGCTAACCGCTCCTGCTGGTTGGTAGTGATAACAAACTTCCCAACCGTCGATCTGTTGCTGCCGTGGCGGCAGTAAACCGTTTTGGATACGCGAGGCTAATTCCAGATCGTCTTCTAGGGCACGCTGTTCGCGCGGAGTTAGATCGCCAAGACAGACTCGCGTCAAAGGGTCAGCAAGGAGACGTTCGGTTTCCACCGGATCATGACAAACTTCGCACAAGCCATAGGTGCCCGCGTCCATGCGATGAAGCGCGTCGTCCACGTCCTTGAGAAGTTGGGTCAATTCCATGGGACGGTGAAAAGCGTTGGCCGCGTTTTCCAGTCGCTGGCGACGATCGATCAATTGCTCCCGCAGGAGGGGTTCGATTGCGGTAACCATGGTTCTGTCCTCGTGTTCCCTTGTTAGGCGCTCAAACTGGTAGGCAGCGGCGCGCGTTGCAGTTGGACTGGCAGCGTTGGTGCGCAGCAAATTGATTCCAAGCGATCGCGATCGCTCTTCATGGCCGGTTCGTTTGCGAGTCCGGCCCTGACTTCGCGAAAGATATTTGCCGCATGCACATCGGGTGGCTCAACTAAACGGTAGTGAATCCATTTGCCGTCGCGTCTGGCAGAAACCACGCCGGCACGACGAAGATAAGCAAGATGACGCGAAATTTTCGGCTGATTAATTTTCAGTACTTCGACAAAAAAACAGACACAAACTTCGTTGGTACCCATCAAATTGATCAGCCGCAAACGCGTCCGATCGGCGAGCGCTTTAAACAGAAATGCGATGTCGTATTGCTTTCTGGCCATGACGAAAAGTAGTTGTTTTTCCCGGCTTGTGACGCGTTGCAATAAGTACGATTTTCTATGCGTCAGAGTTCCTGTTTGCAGCGTTAAATTATCGGTAAAATCCGCTAATTTCTATCCGAATCTTGCGAACAAAACTAGTCGATTCCAGCTACTCTACTGCGCCTTTCAAACAAGACCGTGTCGCGCCAGACACCGTCCATTTTGCCGATGTGGCGGCGGGTTCCAACCTTCCGGAATCCGAGAGCCTTGTGCAGGGAAATGCTTGCTCGATTCTCGGGAAAGATGCTGGCTTGCAGCGTCCAAATGCCAAGCGCTTCCGACTCCAAAATTAGTCGTTCCAGCAGCAGTCGTCCGACTCCGAGCCCGCGCGAAATCTCGTTGACGTAAACGCTGACCTCGGCGACACCCGAGTAAACGCGGCGGCTCGACACCCGACTCAGAGCCGCCCAACCAACCACGTCGCTACCGGAAACAGCGACCAGTCGCGGACGCGCCAGGTGCGTCACGTGCCATTTGCCCCAGGCTGGTGCCCGCGTTTCAAAAGTCGCGTGCCCCGTAGCGATGCCGGCAAGATAGATGGCGCGCACCGCAGGCCAGTCAGCCCGCCCCATTGTCCTGATCCGGATGCCCATAGTTACATGCGTCTTGACGAATGTGTAGGACTCGAGTAGACTGACACACATTCGCTTTAACGAATATGAAGTTTAGAGGAGGCAGTTATGGAAGGCAAGTCAGTAAGCGGAGTTCAGGCACTTAAGGCACACCTCGCGCTCAATGTTCGCAACGTTTCAAACAGCATCGACTTCTACCGAAAAATGTTGGGCATCGAGCCGGCAAAAGTTCGCACCGGGTACGCCAAGTTTGACGTCCAGAACCCACCGTTGAACCTGACTCTCAACGAGAATGTGTTCAATGAGCGGGGCGCCTTGTCTCACCTTGGCATTCAGGTA
>JBKPNP010000724.1:0-3761 GCA_046732775.1 Acidobacteriota bacterium | reverse complement strand
CGAGGCAGATCAGGCGGACTGAGTGCGACGAGTGCGCGCACGCCGACCACGGCTATGGGAAATCCGACCACTCCACCCACAGCCGCCAGCAGCACGCTCTCCGTCAGAAGTTGTCGAATTACACGCTCACGCCCGGCACCCAGCGCGACCCGCATTGAGAACTCCGCGCGCCTCTGTGCGCCGCGGGCCAGCAGGAGATTGGTTACGTTTACACACGCGATCAGCAGCAGTAGCACTACGGCACCGAGAACAGCGATCAGCGCCGGTTTGACTCCCCGCGTCACGTCATCCTGAAGCGAACTTACCAACAATCCACTAGCAAGCGTGGCGTGGGTTGGACGCGAGTACTCCGGTAAGGGATGTTGTGCGATCGCGTAAAGATCCGCCCTGGCTTGTTCAGTTCCCACACCTGGCTTCAGCCGTCCCACCATGCGCAAATGATGGCCCCACTCCCTGCCCTGGAAGCTGGGCAGCGAAGAGTCGTATTGCAAAGGCGCCCACACTTCCACCTTGGGAGCGAGGACGTTTTCGAACGCTCGCGGCATGACGCCAACGACTGTAAAGCTGGTGTCGTTAAGCGTGACCTGCCGTCCGACAATTCCGCCTTCGCCGTGAAAGCGACGCTGCCATAGCGCATCGCTGATGATTACGACGTTTGGGCCATTCACCCGGTCGTCTGCTGCATTGAAGTCCAAACCCAGCGCTGGGGAAACGCCCAGCACCTGGAAGTAACCAGCGCTGATCCGCTGCCCCTCGAGACGCTCCGGCTCGGCCGACCCGGTCATAGTTGGTTGCCACGGTTTGATCACAGCCATCGCTTCAAACGATCGACTGCGCTGTGATAATTCACGGTAAGTTCCGAAGGTCACTGCAAGGCGATCGTTTGCATTGCCGAAATCCCAGATCGTTGTAATTTGGCTGGCGCCTGGGTAGGGCAACGACTCGAACAGGATGGGTTTAACGGCACTGAAGATTGCCGTGCTGGCGCCGATACCAAGTGCCAGCGTAATCACGGCGATGGTGGTGAAGGCAGGACGCTTAATCAACATGCGGACGCCGTATCGCAAGTCTTTCCAGGTATCGACAATCATGTTGGTCCTCACTGTGGTGCCGGTAACAACCGGCTCCGACGCTTTGCGTTCTACTCGCCGGAGGTCGCTTGCCAGCAATTGGCTCTGACTCAATTCGGCCAGGGTCAGACGTTCGGCCACGTCCGGAGCATTACCGTCGTTCAGCAACTCCTCATAGTGATCGTCGAGATGCTGGGCCAGCTCGTCAACGATCTCCGCCTCGCGTGTAGGCGCGAGCTTCAGCCCCGCCAGTTGGCGTCTAATCTCTTCTTTCCAATCACGCATTTTCGAGTCTCGTTATTCGATTGATTGCCTCGACGAACTCCTGCCAGGTATTGCGTTGAGCCGCCAGCACTTTCTTGCCTTCGCCCGTCAAGCGATAGAAGCGGCGGCGACGTTCACCAGTTTTCTCAACCCAACGGCCTTTGACCCAGCCGCGTTTCTCCAGCCGGTAAAGCAATGGATAAAGAGACGCGACGTTGAACCGCAGCGCGCCGTTCGAGCGCACTTCAATGAGTTTGCAGATTTCGTAGCCGTGGCGAGGACGGGACTCCACCAGCGCCAGAATCAGCAACTCCGCGCTGCCCTTTTTCAATTCGCGGTCAAGCATCCGGGTGTGTATATCTGTCATAGCGACATATTAGTATGGCATAGGTGTGTGACGTCAAGTGCTAAGTTAAAGAGCATTGATGCAATTTGAATTGAGGCGGCTTTGGGGCATAAGGACATTCGGCAGAAAAGAAAGACCGCTGGATCTGCTCCAGCGGCCTTCGTCCGACCTGGCTTGCCCCAGATGCACTTGTGGGCGCATCTCGGCTGCGCGTTCATTGTGCACACGGATCAACCCTGGCAAGTTTCAGTTTGTAAGCTTCCATTTTCTGTTCGAGGCGCTGCTGCACCGCTGATAGTTTTCCATTAGGCAGCACACCCAGATTCAGATTCTTCGTCTCGCCGCAAAACGGAACTGGCTCCGTGGGCACATTGAACTTACTCATCAAAGCCGCATCACCGTAGATCGGAACGCCGTTGACCAGGACAAGCGAAACGTCCTGCGGCTTGGATTGCACGAGCGTATCGAATGGCTCAGTTGCATCTCCGCGAAGTAGAAACATGTCAGCAAACAGTCCCTGCTCAATCGTTCCTACCTTGTCGTCGATGTTTGCGATTCTCGCGGGAATGGAGGTGGCCATTTCGAACAACTGTTGATTCGAGAAGAAGCCGCCGAGAGTTGTCTTGTTGAGATTGGCGGCATACTGGATTTCACCCAACATGTTTTTGGCTCCCGAAGGCGCCCAATCCGGCGCCAGCGCGATCGAAACACCTTCTCGGAAAGCAGCAACTACGTCCGTAGTGGTGTTGTAGAGAATCATGTTGCTTTGCGGAGACCACACCAGGGCCGTAGCCGCTAATCTCATCTTTTCAAAATCATTCTTATCGAAAGCGACACCATGGATAACGGCCGTAGTGTGAGTGAGAAACCCATTCTCTTTGAGCCGATCAAATTCTTTGATTGATTCAGGGTCTGTCCTCTTGCCTTCGGCGACGTGGATCAGCACAAGATCGATTTCTTTCGCGGCAACCTTTCGCCGCACTTCAGCAGCGGCCGCAACATTCAAATCTCGGCCGACGCCAAGAATATTTTGGACTCTTTCCTTTACGTGTTGTGGGTAAAACCCAGAGTCCATCTCCAGCTTCCTCACCGCGAGTCGAGATAAGCAAGCAGGAAAAGACGTAAATGATCTGGGGATGAACGCGCCTGAAAAGGTGGTGGTCCCACCTGTTACTGCCTGCACCTCAGCAAACTCGGCGATGTCACAAAAACCCTGCGGGTCGTCCTGTATGTTACGAGCCGGAGTGGAGATTTCCTGCTTGTACTTCTCGAGCGAACGCCATTCGTACCGGTTATTGAACAGCCGCCCCGCGTCCCATGGTTCAAACATCGCGTACATCGGGTGGTTGTGTAGATCAACAAAGCCGGGAAAGATGATGTCGTTGGTGTCGACCCAAATGGCATTCTCTTCTTGCGGAAGCGTCTCTGATACCGCACTAATTTTCTTGTGCTTGATTACGACCCATCCCTTATGGAGGACCTTTTCCGGAGTAACCACGCTGCCGCTGATAACGATTGTTCGATCCTGAGCTTGAATTACCGAGCAGACGCAGAGTGTGAGCAGGCAGAGAACGACAAGGCGCCATTTTTTGATTTGGATCATGGATGACCCTCCATTATTCAATGTGTGAACCGCGGTGGATTGTTGGAGGCTGGATTGGCCGAGTGTGTAGCAGAAGCTCGTGAGTTCAGCCTCGACGAAAACGGGCGCGAATATATGACTTTGTATTTTCGTCTGTCAACAAATGAAATCCGCGCGCGATGAAACAAGAAAACAACTTGGCAAAGAGAAAGGCCGTTGGAAACTGCTTTCCAGCGGCCTTTAGAAATTTTGGCTCCTCAGTTCTAACGAGTGGGAGATCAATTTCAGACCACGATCATTGCAGCAGCTTGACCGAATAGGCTGAGAACTGCGAATCCGCGCTGACTAGAGTAAGGTCTTCTTCAATACTTTGCGCAATCAGCAAACGGTCGAATGGATCTTTATGATGAAAAGGCAACGCGTCCAGTGCCAGAACGTGTGTCAACGTCACGGGCGAGACTAAGAGGGCGTTGGTCTTGTTGATTCTTAATCAGTTCTT
>JBKPNP010000723.1:0-3949 GCA_046732775.1 Acidobacteriota bacterium | reverse complement strand
CTCACCCCAATGAGCCGGAGTCACTTTTGCGAAAGGTGACTCCGGCTTTTGTCTTTGGAGTGCTTTCTTTTGGAGTGCGCTTTCTTTTGGAGTGCGGTGACCTGTCACCGCTTTTGCAGGCTGCGACCTGTCGCAGCCGGTGAATCGCTAAATTTCAAGACCAGTCTATGGTGCCGTCCACGCCGGCGCAGTAGCCCGACAGTCATGGAGGGCCAGGCTGCCATTTCAACTGACAGCGAGACCACTTCCTGGATTCATGATTCAGCGGTTCTCGACCCACGGAAGTCGTGCTCAGCGTAGCCCTCCATAACTGTCGGGCTACTGCCCTATGCTGCGTCGCAAGCTGAATCGCCAAATCCGCGGCGGCAGGTCGCCGCACTCCAAAGGCGGTCACTTCACTATGCGCTTCGTGCTTCCTTCCCCGCTAATCGATCTGCTCATGCTCCGACTCACCCGTTCCGCTTCCGCAAACACGCGCAGAAAGTTCTCGCCGAGTATCTTGCGAATGTCCTTTTCGCTATAGCCCCGCTTCAAAAGTTCGTAAGTGATATTGGGCAGCATTGAAACGTCTTTAGCGCCCTCAGGCATATCAACTGCGCCGTCAAAATCTGCGCCAATGCCGACGTGATCTATACCCGCAACTTTCACGATGTGATCGATGTGATCGATCAACTTCGACAGCGGGAGTGACGGCAGGGGATGATTCGCGTCGAGCTTGTCGCCCTCTTCAGCCAGCCGCTCTGGATCGTCCTTATATTTTGCGTCCAGCACGTCCTGTTGAGCCTTGAGCTGTTTGTTACGCGCTTCGTTTTGCGGCGTCACCGTGGCCGCATCAACAAACACGCTGTAAAAGTTAACTTGAACCACGCCGCCATTTTTTGCGATACGCCGCAACAGCTCATCCGGGATATTGCGTGGCACGTCGCTTAGCGCGCGTGCCGAGGAATGTGAGGCGAAGATTGGCGCTTTAGAAATATCGAGTGCGTCACTCATGGTCTCGTCGGAAACGTGTGAGACGTCAACCAGCATCCCCAGGCGGTTCATTTCGCGCACCACCTCTTCGCCAAACGGCGATAAGCCGTGATGTTTTTTTTCGCCGCGTCCGGCGTCCGCCCAATCGTTTGTGTTGTTCCAGGTCAAGGTCATGTAGCGAACGCCGAGGCGATGAAACTCGCGCAAGGTAGCCAGCGAATTTTCAATCGCATGTCCACCTTCAATACCCAACAGCGCGGCGATCTTTTTCTGTTTCTTCGCGCGTCGAATATCGGCCGCTGAAGTCGCTAACATCAAATCATTCGGATGGCGTTCAACCGCGCGATAAACCGAATCGATCATGTCGAGGGTGCGACGCGCAGCCCCGCCATGGGCCACGTACCAGGGCCGTACGTACAGCGAAAAGAATTCCGCCGACAGTCCGCCTTGTTTCATGCGCTCGATGCTGGTGCGATACGGAAATGGCGGCTCCCCACCCAGATCGTAATCGTCGTTAGTCATGGGCGTGGTGATGTCGTTGTGCGTGTCGATGACGATCGCGCGACGATGAATCTGGAGCGCTTTCTGCCAGAGCTTTTCGTCGCGCGGCTGCGCAGCAGGTGTTTCAGCGGTTGCTGCTTTATCGGATTTGCGGGTTCCGGCACCCGCCACGATCGAAACTCCGAAGGAAGCGAGTAACAGACAGACGAGTGACGAACTAACAATGTTTCGAAAACGCATGGTGTAGCCTTTCAAGGAAGAATTGGCGCAGGAAGAAATGCAGGCGTCATAGTGCAAACTGAAACCGAGGTCCGTCAAGCGACTGGAGCGCAAGCGTCTCGCTTGCGAATTTAGCTAAGTGGCAACCGGGACGGTTGCGCTCCGGTCCGGTCGCGCTCCACCCCCACGCGCGAAGCCCCACCCCAAAGTGTGGCGACCCACGTTACGTACCTCTTGGTTTCGGGCTATTATCCCTCCCGATGTCGATACTGATTGCCGAAGACAACGTGGCCCAGCGCCACTACCTGCGCGAAATCCTCGAAAAGGAGTTTCCCTCGCACGCGCCGATCGTTGAGGCGGCGGACGGCGAGGAAACGATCAAGCTGGCACTCGAGCACAGGCCGCAAGTTTCCATTCTCGACATTCAAATGCCCAAGCTTTCGGGCGTGAAGGCCGCGCGCGCAATCTGGCGCGAGTTCCCCGCCGCTCGCATAATTTTCTGGACGCAGTTTCCCCACGAAATCTACATCAACGAAATTCGCAAGATAGTTAAGTCGGTCGATCCGCCGCCGGCTTACGGTTTCATTCACAAGAACAATCCCGAGTCGCGGTTCCTGCGCTTCGTTGCGGCAGTTCTGGAAGACGGCGCGGACATGATCGACCCCGCCTTCAAAGATTCATTCAAACGCCCGCTGCTTACCGAGTTTGAAGCGGAGGCGCTTTACTACCTGGCGCTGGGACTCTCCAATTGGGCGATCGCGCGCAAGTGTTCACTGAGTCTGCGTGGTGTCGAAAGCCGCTTGGCAACGCTTTACGAAAAACTTTTCATTTCCATCGCCGAGGGCACCGAGCATGAGGCTTACGAGAAGCTTGCGTATAACGTACGGACGCGCGCTTTCTTCGAAGCGCTGCGACGCGGCTTGTTGAATAATGACGAACTCGAGAAAGCGGCGCACGAGCAGGAAGCCTGGATCGAACGCGATCGCAAGCGCTATCTGGACGAACAAAAGCGAGAGAAGAAAAGCAAATAGCTGAAACAGATCAGCGGGGGCAAGCCCACCTTCCCAACTGAGAGCCTATCAACTGGCGCGATGATTCCAACTTTGAAAGCCTTTCAATCGGCAACTCGAGGCTCGAGTTGTCAGGCTCGGGGTCGGGAAGGTCGGCTTGCCCCCGCCCTCTTACTCGTCCTGCTGCTGCTTGCCTGCTTTGCCTTCGTGCTGCATCCCCTTCCGGTCAGTTCCCAAACGGATCCACAGCCATCGCCGAGCCCTTCAGCTTCGCCATCGCCGAGTCCTTCGCCGTCACCTTCGCCAACCCCGGTCACTGGACTACATCAATGGGGCGCGGTCACACTTTTTCACGGCCTGCCCTCCGACCGCGTCCACGCAATCGCGCAGGGCCAGGACGGCGCGATGTGGTTCGGCACCGAAGCGGGTCTGGCGAAGTTTGACGGACGTCGCACCCAAACCGTCAGCATCAATGGTTTAGAAGGCCGCCGCGTCCTGGCACTGCAAAGCGATCAGGCTGGCGTGCTTTGGATCGGCACTGATGCAGGCGCGGCGCGGCTGGTAGATGGCCGGTTTGACGTGGTAACCGAACTCGGCAGCTACGCGATCACGAGCATCGTCCAGGCTGGATCCACACGCATGTTGCTCACGACCGAGCAGGGAAATATTTTCGAGTGTGTCGTGGATCCGGATGGAACGCGACACACCACGCCGCTCTTCAATCAACCAGTCGAGAGCGCCGACCGCGATCACCCGGGACCCCTGGCGTTCACCAGCGTCGCGATCGTGAACAACGAAATTCTTGCCGGCTCGCTCAGCCGCGGCCTGCTGACGATCAATGAAGGATTGGGACGAGAGCGCGATTCCGGGCCGCCGATCTTTTTCGTGCGCGCGCTTGAAGTCGACAACAACGGCAAACTCTGGGTTGGCACACGCGTTAAAAAAGACGAACCGGGTTTATTCACCGGCCGGTCCGCGGCTGATCTGGTGCGCAACGATGCCGCCACCGGAATTGTCACGACAATTCAAAACATCGGCCCGGATGTTTGGGTAGCAACCGACGGTAACGGCGTGTTTCTCTTTTCCGAGGAAAAGAAAACTGAGCGCTTCACTTTCGACGGCACCAGCGGCGGCCTGCGATCCGACCACGTATACGTAATTTTTCAGGATCGCGAACAGGTCATCTGGTTTGGCACAGATCGCGGCGTTTGCCGTTACGATCCGAACGCGCCGCGAATTGAATCGCT
>JBKPNP010000722.1:0-1023 GCA_046732775.1 Acidobacteriota bacterium | reverse complement strand
AAACTAACAGTTTGCGTTACATAAGACTAGGACGACTTTCAGTTTTTTGCATAAGTACGATTACGAACTGTCGACCAATAATCGGTTTGATAGGTTGCGCACCTGTGCCATGGACAGCGGACACCCACTCATGGAGCCGCGACCGGTTCTCATTTTGGGCAACATGCGTTTGATCTGGTTCGCATGACCGAAGGCGTCGGCGAGAGCTTCAACGTTTCGACGTTGAGGCTCTCGCTATATAGACGCCCGTGAGCGCGCGGATTGAGTTAACAAAACACAAATTCAGAACCGGGACCGGGTCAACGCGCGTTGCAATTCTTCACGTGGGACTGCCGAACGGTTTCGGCCGGTAACGTGTTCATCGCAGCTTGAGTTTAGGCAACGGCACCGCTCGCTACCGCTGCCGGTTCTGAATTAGTCGACCCACGCGGGCTGATGGATTCAGCGTCGAATTAGTCGCCGTAGTTGATCGAACTCCTACGGACAAACTGACGGCGCACTAACCTTGTTGCGCGGTGCCGCAACACCAGCGACGAAGTCTGTCGCATTGTTATCGGTATCCTGACAACCGTTTGGCGCTGAAGCACCCTTTCTGAAAGTTGCGTTCGTGGCGCTCGGTGTCGCTGCACGGCCCGCGCCTTCAAAACAATTCGCCGTCGTACCGTAGCCAACGTAATCCGCAACCGAGGCGGCGCTCGCCTGACACGAACTGCCGCTCAATGCCGAACGATTAACAACGATTGCGACCTTTCCGGCTGTCGCGGACATATCAGTTGTCCCAACGGCGTCAGGCGACGGCAAATCCACCGTACCCCCGCCGCCTGATGCCAGTTTAATCAGGAAGTACTGTCCGGGTGCGAGCAGGCAGGCGCCGGCGGCGGTGATCGAGCAAAGATTTGTTACTGAATAAGAGCCTGTGGTCGAAGTCGCGGCGATGTATTGCACTGACCACGTCGAGATATCGATCGAGGTCGCGCTGCGGTTGAAGAGTTCAACGAAGTCGCTGCGCAGCGTCGATCCGGA
>JBKPNP010000721.1:0-2068 GCA_046732775.1 Acidobacteriota bacterium | reverse complement strand
CATGCCAACAAAGCCACAGACGGAACGTCGCAAGCGTTTCGAAACCACATCCGGAATCGATCTGCCGGCTGACTTCAATCCCTCAAACACCGATCCGATCGACTACGAAAAAGATCTGAATTCGCCCGGCGACTTTCCCTATACACGTGGCATTTACTCGAATATGTACCGGGGCCGATTGTGGACGATGCGGCAGTATGCGGGCTATGCGACCGCCGAAGAATCAAATGCGCGTTACAAGTATTTACTGGCGCAGGGAACTACCGGACTTTCGGTAGCCTTCGACCTGCCGACGCAAATCGGTCTTGATTCCGACGATCAACTGGCGAGCGGTGAAGTCGGCAAAGTCGGTGTCGCCATTGATTCGTTGGCGGACATGCTGCGTTTGTTCGACGGCATTCCGCTCGACACGGTTTCGACCTCGATGACGATCAATGCGACCGCTTCGACGTTGCTGTGTCTCTATCTGGCAGTGGCACGGCGCCAAAACGTCTCGTTCGATAAAGTTAAGGGCACGCTGCAGAACGACATTCTTAAGGAGTACATCGCGCGCGGCACATACATTTATCCGCCGCGTCCCTCGCTGCGTTTGGTGACTGACACCTTCGCCTTCTGCGCGCGCGAAGTTCCAAACTGGAACACGATTTCAATCAGCGGCTATCACATTCGCGAAGCCGGCTCGACCGCCGTTCAGGAGGTCGCGTTCACGCTGGCCGACGGAATCACCTATGTTGAAGCCGCTTTGGCGGCTGGTCTCGAAGTCGACGATTTCGCGCCCCGCATTTCATTTTTCTTCAACGCACACAACAACCTGCTCGAGGAGATAGCCAAGTATCGCGCGGCGCGGCGGCTCTGGTCGCGGATTATGCGCGAACGCTTTAAGGCCCGCGATCCGCGTTCGCTGATGCTGCGTTTTCACACGCAAACCGCCGGTTCGTCGTTAACTGCGCAACAGCCGGAAGTTAATGTGGTGCGCACTACGATACAGGCACTCGCCGCAGTGCTTGGCGGTACGCAGTCACTGCATACGAACGCCATGGACGAAGCGCTGGCCCTGCCGACTGAGGCTGCGGCGAAGCTCGCGTTGCGTACGCAACAGGTCATTGCACATGAATCAGGCGTCGCCGACATCGCAGATCCGCTCGGCGGATCGTACGCAATAGAACATTTGACTGACGAGATTGAAGATCGTGCGTCGAACTATCTCGAACGCATTGACGCGCTTGGCGGAATGTTGCGGGCAATTGAGACTGGTTACGTGCAAAAGGAAATTCAGGAGTCGGCTTATCGCTACCAGAAAGCGATCGAGACGGATGAAGCGATCGTCGTCGGTGTGAATCGTTTTCAAAGTGAAACTGAGAACACAGTGCCGACGCTCAAGATTGATCCGGCAATTGAGCAGCAGCAAATCGCTCGCGTGCGCGCTGTGCGTGAGGCCCGTCCCGCCGCAGAAGCGGAATCGGCTTTAACTAAACTTGAAGCAGCCGCGCGTGGCACCGAGAATTTATTGCCGCGAATCCTCGAGTGTGTTGAAGCGCAGGTGACCGTCGGCGAAATTAGCAATCGTTTGCGCGCCGTTTGGGGTGAGTACAAAGAAACGTCCACGGTGTGACGCGGCTGGCGCCGTGAGGCCCAGGGTGACGTTAGGCGCCGAACGCCGCAGGGTCCGTCGCGGCGCGGGCAGTAGCCCGACAGTGATGAAGGGCTACGCCGGGCGCAACTCTCATGGGTCGTTGATCAAGAGGTTGAGTGGCATCGTAGTCCTTGATAACTGTCGGGCTACTGCCCCACGCCCTCACGGGCGTGGCTATTAACTGACGGCCCTCCGGGCCTGCAACCCTTCGTAAACTAATGGACAGTTCGCTCATGCCAGTCGTCGTCATGCTGCTCTTCGGCGTGTTTGGCGTTGTGCTTATTGGCGGCCTGATCGTGGCCACGATCGTAAGCCGCAAGCGCGAGCAGGAACGAACGCGAATGCTGCAAAGCACAGCGACACTGTTCGGCTGGCAGTTCAGTGAAGTTGCCGGGCTGAACTGGATTCCGAACCTGGAAAAGTTTTCGCTCTTCA
>JBKPNP010000720.1:0-1496 GCA_046732775.1 Acidobacteriota bacterium | reverse complement strand
TCTTTCAACGCCCGGCGGGGGACAGCTGGCGTTTGGAGGCGCGAGGCCAGATCGAGGGCATTGGTACGTTGGCCCGCTTGTCCGTCAAGGATGCTGAAAGCAATAGTCTCGCAAACGAAAAGCTTGATGCGATCAAAGATGGACGCGATGCTGTCAATGCCCTCGCAATCTGGTTACGCTCAAAATATGGGGGCTCGCGCGTTCTCGGCGTGGGCCACCGGGTAGTTCATGGCGGCGCTCTTTACGACCGGCCGACGATCCTGAATCAACAGGTAATCGCTGAGTTACAGAAACTGATCCCGCTGGCGCCCTTGCATCAACCTTACAACCTAGCTGCCATCGAAGCCGTTTTCGAACGGCTGCCGTCAGTTCCGCAGGTCGCCTGCTTCGACACCAGTTTTCACCGGGAATTGCCGGCGGTTGCCGAGCTGGTTCCGTTGCCCCGAGAGCTGCTGCAGTCGGGACTGCAGCGATACGGGTTCCACGGGTTGTCGTATGAATACATCGCCAGCGTCCTGCCAGAGGTGGCGCCGGACGTTGCTGATGGCCGGATCATCGTCGCGCATCTCGGCAGTGGTGCGAGTCTGTGCGCGCTCCGAAACCGAAAGAGCGTTGACACCACGCTTGGGTTCACGGCACTCGACGGCCTGTGTATGGGTACGCGGCCAGGTTCGCTGGATCCCGGTGTCGTGCTCTACCTGTTTCAGAACCTCGGCCTCTCCGTTAAAGAAGTCGAAACCATTCTCTACAAGAAGTCGGGGCTGCTGGGTATTTCCGGAATCAGTAACGACATGCGCGACCTGCTGGGCCGTCCCGAACCGGAAGCACAGCTGGCAGTCGATTACTTCGTCTATCGAGCAGCGCGAGAGATTGGCGCGCTTACTGCCGTGCTCGGTGGGCTCGATGCGCTGGTCTTCACCGCCGGCATTGGTGAGAACTCGCCCGAGATTCGTCAAAGAATTTGTAAAGCATGCGCCTGGCTGGGAATTGAATTGGATGAGCAGGCGAATGCAGGTAAGGCCGCGCTGATTTCAACTCGCGAGAGCAAGGTCTCTGGCTGGGTGATTCCCACAAATGAAGAGTTGATGATCGCGCGACATACAGGGTCGTTGCTCGGGTTAGCTGCAGCGAGTTCGGCGCGATAAGTAAAACGATCTTAGGAGGAACGTAATGGGGACGGACGCGGTGCAAGACTTCGGCCGGGAGACAGGCACAAACGCCTGGGCGGGTTTTAACCGGGGCCTATGGCAGAAGGAAGTCGATGTGCGCGACTTCATTCAACAGAACTACAAGCCTTATGAAGGAGACGATAAATTTCTGTCCGGCAGCACCGAGCGAACGCGAAAAATTTGGGACCAGCTGAACGGGTTGTTCCTCGAGGAACGCAAGACGGGCGTGCTCGACGTTTCGCAAATTCCCAGTTCGATCACCTCTCACGGCCCGGGCTACATCGATAAAGACAACGAGATAATCGTCGGTCTGCAAACGGAGGCGCC
>JBKPNP010000719.1:0-2309 GCA_046732775.1 Acidobacteriota bacterium | reverse complement strand
ATTGAAAAGGCTGTGCGCGGCAGTGTTGGAAGCCACCACCCGCATGTCGCGATCGACCACCAGCAGTCCTTCGCGCATACCGTTCATGGTCGCTTCAAATAACTTACCAAGCTCAAAAACTTCTGCGTGTGGAACTTCGCTAGTGGTGTGCTCGTCGTTAGTTTCGCCGGCGGGCGAGGAGGTTTTTTTGAAAGCCAATGCTAAGGCGACGAGGCAAACTATTGCGGCTGCGACTACGCGAATAGTGAAGGAGGGGACTAGCAGAACGAGTGCGATGCCGACGCCGCTGATTAAGATAAGGACTCGATTGGACATGGAAGTCGATGCAGGCGGGACGCCCGCGGTCCGAGCTTATCAGGAAGCTTTCGGGCAGCCCACGAAGCGATAGCCGACGCCGACCACAGTTTCAATGCATTGCCCGCATTCGCCGAGCTTCTGCCGCAAGCGGCGAATGTGAACGTCGAGCGTGCGCGCGTCTCCGTAATAACTATAACCCCAGACGTTGTCGAGCAGTTGCTGTCTGGTGATGACCCGATCCGGGCTCTTCGCCAACGTCGAGAGCAGTGAAAATTCTTTGTTGGTCAGTTTCACTTTCTGGCCATCGCAGACCACACGAATATCGTCGAAGTCGATCAGCAAATGGTCGTCCTCGAATGTCTTGCCGCCAGTCTCGTCCATGCGCCGCATGACGGCCCGCACGCGTGCCAGCAGTTCCCGAACAGAAAACGGTTTGGTGATGTAGTCGTCCGCGCCAAGATCGAGTCCGGTCACCCGATCGGATTCCGACGCTTTCGCAGTCAACATGATGATCGGCGTACGACGTGTGGCCGGCTCTCTGCGCAAACGGCGGCACAACTCGCTGCCACTCATTCCCGGCAACATCAGGTCGAGGATGATGAGAGACGGCGACTCGCGTTGATTGAGTGCGGCAGCGAGGCCGGCTTCGCCCGTCAACGCAGTGACAACGGGAAACCCTTCACGCTCGAAATTGTATTTCAAGCTTTCGCAGATATCCGGATCGTCTTCAACGATGAGAATTGGTCGCGTCATCCTGGTAGGGCAGGCATTCCTGCCTGTCTTCAAGTTGTCTTTAGCTCATCCGGGGGAAATGAGATTTTCCATGTCTGTCCACTTACTTGAAATGCTTGATAAAAGCCGCTTCAGCCATGTAAACGGTCAGCTCGCAAATATCCGTAACGTAATCACCGATGCGTTCCAGGTGTTTGGCAACAAACAATAGCCGCGCATCACGCGTGGCGGTGGACGGCTCGGTCACCATCATCTCGATCAAGCGGTGAAAGACGTGGTTGTAAAGTTCGTTGATTTCGCTGTCACTCTTAATAACTTCGCGAGCGCTCGCCGCGTCGCTCGAGGTGAACGCATCGAGCGCGGTGCGCAACATTCGCAATGCATGTTCTGACATGCGTGTGAGATCGACGGTGGATTTCAATTCCGGCTCGTTGTTCAGGTCAATAGCCACCCGGGCGATGTTCGCGGCGTGATCCGCGATGCGTTCGAGCACTGGCGCCATTTTGGCAACTGAAATTACAAAACGAAGATCGCGTGCGGCAGGCTGGCGCAGGGCAATGATGTCAATACACTGCCGGTCGATCTCTACCTCGAGCTGATCGATCTGATCATCCTGATCGAGAACTGCGCGCGCCAGATCGCTGTCGCGATCTATAAGCGCTTTCATCGAGCGGCCCAGCGCCGCCTCTGATTCGCCGCCGAGCAACAGGACACGATCGCGCAGCGAATCGAGCTCGTCGTCAAGATGTCGATGTTGATCCGTCATTATGAACTTTGTGCTTTGAACTTTGAACTTTGGACTTTGGACTTTGGACTTTGGACTTTGGACTTTGGGCTTTGGACTTTGGGCTTTGGGCTTTGGGCTTTGAAACCCGGTCTCTCGGAAAAGAAAATCAAAGACCAAAGATCAAAGATCAAAGTTCAAAGTTCAAAGTTCAAAGCTCAAAGTTCAACTTCAAAGCATTATCCAAACCTTCCGGTAATGTAGTCTTCAGTCAATTTCTCGTCCGGATTAGTAAACATCTTTTCCGTCGCATTTACTTCGATTAGTTTTCCCAACAGGAAAAACGCGGTGGTGTCGGAAACACGTGCAGCCTGTTGCATGTTGTGCGTCACGATCACAATCGTGTACTGCTTTTTCAGCTCCACGATTAACTCTTCGATCTTGTGCGTGGCCACTGGATCGAGTGCAGACGCCGGCTCGTCCATCAATACTACCTCAGGGCGAATCGCCAGCGCTCGCGCGATACAAAGCCGCTGCTGTTGGCCGCCGGACAAAC
>JBKPNP010000718.1:0-5307 GCA_046732775.1 Acidobacteriota bacterium | reverse complement strand
TTGTAGTCGAAGGTATGTAGTAGTTGCGGCGCAGTCGAACGCGCAGCTCGGGATGATTCTTGATCGATACGGAGAGTTGCGATTTACCGGTTCGCTGTTGCTCAGCGTCCGGCCGCCAGGCGAGCAGGTAGTAAGCTGCCGTTTCTTCCAACGCATCCTGAATGCTGCTCGGAATCGAGTTTGAGTTAAGCAGCGCTCGTCCGCCTGTATCGTCAGCGAGGATGCGCAGCGGTTCGCGCATACCGGCGCTCTCAGCCGACCAGTTACGCGCTGAGACGCCGGAGCCGATACCGTCCGAGAAGTCGTTTCGCGAGGCATCAACTGCCGGGTCGTAGTAGATGCCACTCGCTTCCATCGTATACACGACTATGCCAACCCGCGACGCTTCTTCAGTAACCTGCTTCAACATCGACAGCGAATTGGATGCTTTGGTGTCTGTGATAAAACCGTCGGATACGAAGAACAGCAACTTGCGTCCGGGTAAGGCTGCAGACGAGCGCATCAGGCTCAGCAGCACGCCGAGGGTATCATTCGCGGTGCTGCGCGAGTTCGCATTGATTTGGCGCACGCGATTTCTCACGTTGTTTACGGCCAGCTGCGACAGACCGCGCGCATCGCCACCCTTGGCAGGGACGAGTTGATATTCGTTGAGCGTTGAGGAAACCAGATAGTTGAAAAGCGCGGCGTCGTTGTGATTAGCGACCTGGTTTGCCTGGTAATCGGTGATAACGGTGCGGCCGGCATAGGTCTCCGGATTTCGCTTGTAATTCAAGCGCTCGAGCGCGCGATGAATGACGACCTCGTTATTAGTCAGCTGTTGCAGGAATCCGATTTGGCCACTCGTTGAAACAACCGCGACCTGATCGCCATCGTGCATGCGCTTGTCGATGAATTCCGCGAGCGCCTTGCGCGTGCGCGTGAGACTCGCGTTGCTCAGATGGACGTCGTCAACGAAGAAGATCAGCACACGTCCAGCGCGCGTCACGCCGGCCAGGTTTTGCCGCAAGGTCGTTTTTGAACCGGGAATTGCGACTGACCTTAGCTGCGCAGCTTCCTGCGAACTGCCGGTGCGAATGCTTTCGGCAAACGAAATCGCGTGAGGCTTGCCGTCCAGCGATAGCACAAAGTCCTCCGGCGACAAACCCTCAACCGGTCGCCCGCTTTTGTCGAACACCATCACATCGGTCTGCACCAGTTCAGTATTAATGGTTACGACGTCATCCGGTTTAGCCGGCTCCGGCGTGGATGCAGGGCGTTGAGCAATAGTGGTCGAGGCGAGGACGCAGGCGGCAATAACAAAGAGAAATGACTTCGCACCAATCCTGCGGAGCAGGCGCGAGCATCGAGCCTGGCGCGTGAGCCCCAGGGATTCAGAGTCAATAGAATGCGAGCCCATGAAATGGGCGCCAGGCTTTACGTTCAACGTGCGCATTTTCGTGATCCGTTCTGTCGCCCGCATTCGCGGGCTTCAGACCCGCTCGTGCTATGACCTGGTGCTTACGCCACAGGCTTTACGCTTACGCCTGCTCCGCAGGCTCAAGAAAACTACTCAACCAGAAAACTGATCTGTTGAGTCGCAGACGCTTTGGCTAATTGATCCGCTATCGTTACGTTTAATTCATAACGGCCGGGGGGAAGAGAAGCGAGCGAAAAGTCGCCGCCGTAGGGGATTCGCTGCAGGTCGGTCATGCCCGCCGTATTTAGTTTTCGCGCCGGCGTCTTCACTACTGTTTGGCCGTTACTTAGCATTTCGATCTGCGCGGTTAAATCGGGCGCATTATTTCCGTTGAGCGCGTTATAGATAAACATCCAGAAGCTCAGGTGCGACGACTTCTTGAAACGCCGATCGACGTTGAACTGCACCTGCGGCGCTGCCTGCGCGCCGCTGGCGTCAGCTTTTTTCTGCGGATCGATGACCTGCGCTCCCAGTAACAAACTGCTGAGCGTCAAACGATGCGACGACAGGTCGGGAATTTCAATCCACTGAGAGCCGCTGCCAACCTTGCCGCTTTTTTGATCACGCACTGCAGCGCGCACCTGATAAAGACCCGGCGTCAAAGGAGTCTTGTAGTTGTAGACGACGCCCGCATCGGTCCGCTGCGCAGCTTCAAGACGCGCGACGCTTAGCTGCGTTTTAAAACTCGCGACCGGTTTGCCGTGATCGTTTAGCACCACGCCCGCCAGATCGATGGCAGCCTTCTCGTCGCCATAATCGAGCGCCGCGGTTGCGGCCTGCACTGAGGCGGTGATGATCGGCCCGTTAGCGGGAGTGTCTATGAAGCTCACTGAAACCGTGGTGGGCAGCGCGCGTCTGGGTGCGAACGCGCCGAGCGCGTTGCGTATGTCGGCGTCAACGCCCTTGACGGGAAGCGCATTGCCAGGCTGCGGCTGGTTGTCATGAGCGTTTACGCGTTGGCCGCGCGCGTCGTTGCGCGCCATTTCGGCATCAGCCTGTGACTGCAAGTATCCGCGCGGAAGTTTTACAACCAGGTCCGGCCGGCCCGCGATCGTGATCTCGATCCGCTTGTAGTTTTGTCCCTTCTGCTCTTCTTCATTTGGGCGCCACGCCAGTAAGTAGTAGTTGGAGGTCTCCTGCAGTGCTTTGCTGAGCGCGCCATTGAGCGCGTCAGAGTTAAGCAGTGCCCGCCCGCCTGTGTCCTCGGCGAGCGCGAATAGCGCGTCCTGCGACGCGGATAACTCGCCGATGTTTGTGCGCGACAGGTGTCCCTCAGGATCGGGGCGGTTGCTGGTTACGTCGGTCATGCCGATGAGGCCGCGCGCATCGAGCGAATAAATAACTGCGCCTGAACGCACCGCCGCATCCGTGATCTGCTTCAACTTATTTCCGAAACCCGTGTTGCGGTCATTGAGAAAGAAACCGTCTGAAACCAGAAAAACTAACTTGCGGCCGGGCAGTTGGGCCGAGGATCGCATCAGGCTTTCCAAACCCAGCAGAGTGTTTGAAGTTACGTCGCCGGATTGTTTCAACATCGACTGCGCGCGCTCCTTGACCATGCGCTCCGCCGATTCACGCGTCAGCCCAAAACTCTTGGGCTGCGGCGGCAGCGGTTGACCAACCGGACCACCCGCGGGCGGCCCTAAGCCACCGGCGCCCGGAATCTTGAAATTGTTTTCCTTGAGCAGCTGGGTGGCGTAGTACTCCAGCGGATCGCGATCGCCCTGGTCGACGCGAATCGCGGTGTACTCGGTCATTGGCGTGGATCCACCCATATCAATGACCGTGTACGGTCGATAGTTGACGCGCGCGACGGCGGCGCGCAGCACTGATTTGTTATCGGTGAACTGCTGCAGGAATCCAATCTGACCGGTTGCGGAGGCGATCGCAATCTGGTCGCCTGATTTCATTTCGTTGTCGATGAACGAGAGAATTGCTTTGCGCGTTTTCTCCCCGCTGCTTGCCGAGAGATGCAGGTCGTCGATGAAAAAGATAACAGTGCGACCACGTGGCGCTCCGGCAACGGCCGGGGGCGCTGCGGTCGTAGAACCAGTGCGGCGCGAAACGAGTTCTTCCTCGCGTGGCGAGCCGGAAACAACTCGATCGAATATCGAAATCGGTTGCGGCTTCCCGTCTACCTTCAATTGAAACTGTTCGCGCTGAAGCCCGTCGACAAACTTGCCGGCTTTGTCGAAAACCATCACGTCTGTCTGGACGAGTTCGGTGGATACACGGATGACATCAATGTCTTGTGCGGACGGCGGTGGTGTCGCCGGCGTCTGTCCGAACATCAGCGTTGTCGTGGTTAGACAAACGACGGTTATGAAAGCGAGATATTTCATTGTTGGATTTCCACCGGTTAGGAGCGGCAATTCGCCGAGTAGTCTGGGGTGTGCGTATTCTACCCTGTCGCCGCGGAATTTAGTAAAAGCATTTCGACCACACGCTTGCTTAAAACCCTGCTGGCGCGCCGCCCAAAGCGACGGCGTCACTGTGCTATACTCACCACCCGTTCCGAACCAGTTCATCGCGCTTCCAGAGAGTTGAGCAAAAGCCAAACGTGAGTAGTGTTCTCGAAATCATTCCGCTCGGCGGCATCGGCGAGTTTGGAATGAATTGCATGGCAGTGCGCTACGAGGATGAGATGCTCATCCTCGACGCCGGTATGGGCTTCCCTGAAGAGACGGCCTACGGTGTAGACGTCTGCATTCCCAACTTCGATTTCCTCGAACCCTATCGCGATAACATAACTGCGATCGTTCTCACGCACGGGCATGAGGATCACCTGGGGGCGCTGCCGTATGTTCTGAAGAAATTCAACGTTCCCGTTTACTGCTCCCACTTCACGGCCGGGCTCGCGGAAAGCAAACTCGAGGAACACGACCTCACCGAGAACACCTTGATGCATCGCGTGGAACCCCGCGACGTGGTTGATATCGGTGTCTTCAGCGTCGAGTTCATACGCGTTTCACATTCGTTGATCGACTGCTTCTCGCTAGCGATCAAAACGCCGGTGGGCACGATAATTCATACGGGCGATTACAAGGTGGACGAGACTCCGGTGATTGGTGAGCCGATTGACCTGCGTTCGTTTCGACGCTACGGCCAGGAAGGTGTTCTCGCGCTGTTGAGCGACTCGACGAACGCTACGGTTCCCGGCCGCACACCTTCTGAGCGCGCAGTTATCCCTGCGTTTGAGGAGATTTTTGCCGAGGCCCGTGGGCGAATAATCGTGGCGGCGTTTGCCTCATCAATTCATCGCCTTCAGATCGTGCTCGATACCGCCCAGCAGTTTAATCGCAAAGTTTGTGTGCTCGGCCGCTCGATGCAAAAGAACGTTGAGATCGCAGACCGGCTGGGTTACCTGGATATTCCCGACGGCTTGCTAGTGCCGCTGAACGAAGCGAAACAAGCGCGCGATAACAGTATTGTTTTTCTGGTGACCGGCTCGCAGGGTGAAGCACGCGCGGCGCTGTCGCAGATGGCCAATCAAAGTTTCAAAGGCCTGATGATTGATGAGGGCGACACCGTCGTGTTGTCAGCCAGAATTATTCCGGGCAACGAGCGATTAATCTCTCGCATGATAGGAATGATTTACAAACGCGGCGCGAACATCATTGAAGAGAAGCGACGCCTCGTGCACGTGAGCGGGCACGCTTCGCAGGAAGACATCCGGATAATGACCGAAGCCGTCCGCCCGAAGTTTGTCGTTCCGATTCACGGCGAGTATCGCATGCTGTTTCGACACAAGGAGTTTGTGAAGAACCATCTGGGCTACCGGGAAGAAAACATTATCCTGATCGAGAACGGCGACGTGCTGGAGTTGGATGGCGAACGCGCATCGGTCGTCG
>JBKPNP010000717.1:0-4627 GCA_046732775.1 Acidobacteriota bacterium | reverse complement strand
AGGGCATTTCAGTCTCCCGGTCGCCGCGTAACTTTGTCTCGCCTCCATGCGCGCGCGGCCGGGTTCACACTGATCGAGCTCGTAATTACCATCACCGTCTTATCGATTCTGACGATGGGCATCGTGCCGCTGATGAAGCTGTCAGTGAAACGCCAGCGCGAGCAACAGTTGCGCGAGGCGCTGCGACAGATGCGAGGCGCGATCGATGAATTTCACCGGGACACTGTCGGCATCAACTGTGCCGGTACTCAAGCTATTGTTGGCGGCCAGGGCCAGGGGGGCCCAGCGCCTCCGGTTGACCCGCGCAGCAAAGTGATCATTTCGGATTGCACTATTTTCGGAGTGGACAATCCTGATCGATATCCACCCGACCTCGATACTCTGGTGGCGGGTGTGAATGTCATCCCGCGCGGCGGCATTGGTGGCGGCCGCGGAGACATCGGAGTTGATGCCACGAAAGTGGGCGGTGAACTTTCGACGAAGAAAAAAGTCTACCTGCGTGGGATACCAATCAATCCATTCACCGGAGGCAACAAGATCGGCACCGACTGGGAGCTGAGATCATGTTACGACTCCGCTGACAGCGATTCATGGGGCGGCGAAAACGCATTTGATGTCGTCTTTCCACCGAACAAGGATCGGGATTTTAAGCCGTTAAAAGAGGATGAGAAGTACAGTGATTGGTAAGGAACAGCGGGCAGTGGACAGTCGGCAGTGGGCAGCACTCCGGCCGGAGGGCTACGCGTTTTTGTCGTCCCCGGCTCGTGCGGGTTTCACGCTGCTGGAGTTGATGATCGTTATCACGATCATAATTATTCTGGCTGCCATTGTGTTGCCGCAGTATCAGCGAACGATCAGGACAACTCGGGAAGCGGTCTTAAAGGATGACCTCTCGAAAATGCGCGCGCTAATAGATCAGTACGGCACCGACAAACAGAAACTGCCGCAAGCGCTGGATGAGCTCGTGGCGGCCGGTTACCTGCGAGAGTTGCCGAAGGATCCGATGACTGGGGAAGCGGATTGGACGGTCGTAACTGGTGATGATCCAAACTCTTCTGAGCAGGGCATTGTGGATGTGCACAGTGCGTCCGCCGACACCTCGACCGAAGGGACGCCATACAGCGAGTGGTGATGCGTAACTGCTAAGCGCCTGAACTTTCCGATGCCCAATCCCCTCAGCAAACTTGTAAATCCGCGCTATCCCGCGACGGCGCTGGCCTTCGAAAAAGGCAGCGCCAGCATGGTGCAGCTCGAACGCGCGCGCGGCGCCTTTCGCCTCAAACGCGCGGCGACAGTGAGCATACCCGAGTCGCTCGTGCGTCCGTCGTTTGACGAACCCAACGTTGGCAGTCCTACCGAGTTAAGCGCGGCACTGCGCGACCTCGCCACTAGCGCCGGCTTGCTGCAACAGAAAAAATGGTCGGTAGCGTTACCTGAAGCCTCTAGTCGAAGTTTAATCCTGACCATGGATGCGCCGCCGGCTTCCCGCGCTGAACTGGAAGAAGTGCTCTCGTGGAAAATGGAGCGAGGCTTTAACGCGCCGCTCGCAGAGCTTTCGATTTCGCGCGAGCGATTGCAGGCTGACCCGCAGGGACGCGCTCGCTACCTGGTAGTGGCGACGCCCACTTCCGTGTTGCGTGAATATGAAACTGCAATGGCCACGATTGGCTGGCGTGCGGGTTTGATCGTGCCCCGTCATATTGGCGAAGGTCAGTGGCTGACATTAAACGGCGCCGGCGGGGATTCCTTGTTACTGAGCTCATCGGAAACCGCTTTCACTGCCGTTGTGTTTCGCGGTAAGCAGCCGCTAATCTTGCGAACTATTGTCTGCGAACCAGATGAATGTGAAGACGAGCTGTTTCGGCTGCTGTTGTTTTATCGCGACCGCCGGGGCGGAGAAGCGGACCAATCCGGCCGGTTGTCGCGTGTGCTGGTCGTCGGCGACCTGATGACTAAAGATCGAGCGTCCGAAATCGTCAGTGAAACGCTGGGCGCTGATCTGCGATCTCTGGGCGCCCAGGATTTAGGACTCGAAATCGTTACCAGGGAATTGAGTTTTGATCTGATTGCGGCACCCGCCGGTTTAGCCACACTTCCCTGGCAATAAGACCTGCCGGCCTTGAAACATCGGGCCTTCATCGGACGTAATAGCTGGGCATCATGAGCAATTTTGCACCCCTCGATTTATTTACCCTGAGTTCTGCGCCCGACCGCGACCTGGTCGCAACCGCCGCGCAGGGACTCGAGGGCGGGTTTGAGGAACTGGTTCGTCGTTATCAAAGACCGATATCCGGATATGTCTACCGGATGGTCGGCGACTACGACGCCGCGCTCGATCTGACTCAGGAGATTTTCATCAAGATCTATGGTTCCCTCACGCGCTATCGTCCTGAATTCAAGTTTTCCACCTGGATTTACAAGATCGCGCATAACGCCGCCATCGATCATCTGCGCCGAAGCTCGGGACGTGAACGCTCATTCACCAGCGGCACCGAGACTGAAAATTACGAGCTGCCGCTCGAGAGCGATGGCCTCAGCCCGGAACAGCAAAGCGAGCGTGAAGAGCGGCGCGTTGAAATCGAGTGTGTGGTGCGTTCACTGCCGACGGCGTATCGCGAACTCGTCGTATTGCGTCACTCGCAGGATTTGACCTACGAGGAAATTGTAGAAGTCACCGGGTTGCCGTTAGGGACGGTGAAGAACCGTTTGTTCCGCGCGCGCGAAATGATGCGACAGCAGTTTTTAACCAAGGGCATTACGGGAGTTTAGTTTCAACACTTCGTGGCTAACAGCGAATACATCTGCGAGAGCGAGAATATTGCCGCCTACATCGAAGGCGATCTCGATCCTGCCGTGCGCCTCGCGCTTGAATCACATTTGCAAGACTGTCCCGGTTGCAGTCTCGAGCTGCAGCAGCAGCGCCAGTTCATGTGCGAACTCGATTCGGCGCTTGCCGGTCAAACCGAGCTGGCGGTGCCGACGAATTTTGCGCAGGTTGTAGCAGTACATGCTGCCAGCGATATGAGTGGTGTACGCGATTCGTCTGAACACGCGCGCGCGTTGCGATATTGCGTTGTGCTCGGATTGGCAGCGTTTGCGTTGCTCGGGTTTGCCTCGAGTAAAGCGGTGGTGCTGAGCGTGAAGTCGATCGCTGCGAAAATGTTTGCAATGCTCGGGTTCTTTGCTGAAGTAGTATTCGACGCCTTAACCGGCGTGGTGCTGATGGCGCGCGTCATCAGCCGAAGTCTCTTCGATGATTCGCGAAGTACTGGTATCGCTGGCCTGTTGTTCGTTGTGCTCGCTGTTATCGTCCTTTCCCGCCTGATAGCACGTTATCACCGAACGCGCCTGGTTGATTAAAGGCGCGGTTCGTCCATACATGTCCACGCAATCAATTGTGACCGAGACGGTTTTTTTGCCACGAGGCGATCTGCCCCGGCTGCCCTGTCTGCGCCAGCTCAGCAGAGGCGCAGCGATCGTAGTTTGGATCGCCTGCATGATCGCGGCGGTCAGTGGTCAAACGACGGCCGGCCCGATTCCGGGCGAGAGTCCGTATGTGGTCGAAGGAGTAAACGAGACAATCGTTTACTCAGTCGGCCAGTCGTTACAGATCAATGGCACGGCGCGAAACGGCGCGTTCGCTCTTGGCGGCGATGTCACCGTGCAGGGAATTGTTGAAGGTGACGTGGCGGCGGTCGGTGGTTCGGTGATTCAACTTCACGGCGCGCGCATCGGCGGCGATGTAATGGTGATTGGCGGCACTTACCGGCATCTCGATCCGGTTCCTTTGCGCGGCCAGACGGCGCAGACAATCATGTTGGCGGGTTACGAGCAGGAGCTGCGGAATATTATTCGTAATCCGCAGGAGTTACTTGCTCCTCACTGGTCCGCGCGTTCAATAGGTCTTCGCATTCTCGCGATTCTGTTTTGGTTCATCATCTCGCTGGCTGTGACTGCGGCGATGCCGGGCACGATCAGCCGCGGGATTGCCCGGCTGCAACTGACCAGTTTGCGCGTGGCTTTGATTGGTGTGCTGGGCGTGATCGCTATCGGTCCCGGCGCAATTCTTTCACTACGCTATCTGCCCACGCCCATCAGTGCGCTCGTCGGCATACTCGTTTTGTTGCTATTGCTAATCGCCGGTTTGTTCGGCCGCGTGATGATCTACGCAGCCACCGGACGGTGGCTGCAACGCGTTCTCAAACAGCAGAACAACTCCGAATCACTCGCCCTGTTATTGGGCACTACGGTCTGGATCATCCTGTCGTCCCTGCCTTACGTCTGGCCTTTTGTGGTTGCTGTGGTTTGGGTTCTCAGCCTCGGTCTCGCCCTCACCGCACGCTATCGCGTCGGCTGGAAGCGGCAGCAGGAAGCCGGATTGGTCACGCGGTCGGGGCAGTAGGCTCGGCAGTCATGGAGGGCTCAGGCGCGCGACTCTGCGTGCGCTAGTTATCCTCAAGCTTGGAACCTCCCTGATGCTTAACTGGCAATGTAGCCCTCCATAACTGTCGGACTTCTGCCCCCGCTCTCAAAAAAAATCAGACTGAAATGCGGATCCGGCGCATCAAACGCTCTGTCGTCGGCCTCCAGATTTTTGCCGAAAAAATTGTGCAACTTTTTCGAACAG
>JBKPNP010000716.1:0-2460 GCA_046732775.1 Acidobacteriota bacterium | reverse complement strand
GCGTAGCCCTCCATCACTGTCGGGCTACTGCCCCGTGCCACGTCGCCTCCTGCAGCGCCACGGGCCTGATCGACCTCACTACCGTCAGAGCCAACGACTCAATAATTGAAGCGCGACGCCTACTCAACTCGAGCGAGGGGGCGCCGTCCACGCTGGGGGAGTAGCCCAACAGTCATGAGGGCTACGTTGCTACTCAAGTCAGGCCACCATCTCACGACGGTTACGCTCAAAAACGAAGCCGGTCGCGATTCCTACCTCAGGATCGCGACCGGCTTTTGAAACTTTTGCTGCGTTGGCTACTAACTCATTTGCTAACCACGCTGCCAAAGCTTCCCCGATCGCGTTCTGGGACACCAGACGCACCAGGTGCAATGACAGCTGGGGTAATAGCAGGAGTTAGTCATGATTCGCGTGAACTATAGAAACCGCGCCAAACGATGTCAAGACAATGCGATTCATATTTAGTAACGCAAACTGTTAGTTTGCGAACGTTGGATCGCATTCAACGTGCACGCAAACTAACAGTTTGCGTTACAAAAACCCCACTCTAGAAATCAAACTTGACGGCCAGTTGGATCTGGCGCGGCGACGCAAAAGTAGTCGTACCCGACGCCGGTGAAGCAAAGCTGCGCGGCGTTCCAAACGCAGTGATGAACGCCGGCGCAGTTAACGTGCCTGCTGCGCCTCCTGAATAGTTGAAGTAAATGTTATTCACCAGCACTACGTTTGAGCGGTTGAAAATGTTGAATGCTTCCCCGATCAGTCTGATTCGCATGTTTTCGTTGATTGGAATGGAACGCGTCAGCCGAACGTCAAACTGATAAACCGACGGCGAGGTGAATTGATTGCGCACCGTGCCTGGCAAACGATCATTTGAACGATTGCCATCGTTATTTGGATCACCGCCGACGAGCGCCGAATATGGCGAGCCGGACTGAAACTGCATGATCGATGACAACGAGTAGTGGCTGAAAAGCGCGCGAGCAAATGCATTTTCAGACCACTTGATTCGGCCCCACTCGTAAACCGGGCTGAACACGAACCGGTGGCGCAGGTCGGTATCTGAACGACCGTAGTCCGTCGCCGGATTAATTTGGTTCTCGACAATCTTCGCATCGTCAGCGCCGACTACTACCGCCGTCTGATCGGGACGATCGTCATTAGCTTTTGAATAAGTGTAGGCAGCGATGAACTGAAAGCCGCGCGTGAAGCGCTGTGTCGCCTGAATCGCCAGGCCGTTATAAAGCGAGCGCGATGCACTCTCAAAAAGATTGATGCGGTTGTATGAAAGGCCCGTTGGTCTGGAAATGGGTCGCACGGTGGTGCTGGCGAAACGGAGAAACGTATAAGTTTGTCCATCGGGACCGACGCGTGCAAAGGGCACCGGGGCAAACAAGTTTATGTCTCGTGTGCGCGTCAGGTGCAGACCATGGTAGTAGAGATAAGTTGCGGACAAACTCAAGCCTCGGGTTATTTCTCGCTCGACGCCGATTCTGCCCTGCTCGGTGTAGGGCTGTACGTAATCCGCGGCAAACAGAAACAGGTTCGGATTAGCAGCGGTGCCTGCTGGAGGCGCGGTTAGTATTTTGGGATAGACAAGGCCCGCGGAAACGATTTGCGCTGCGGTTAGATTGATGCCGGTTACATTGATGCCGTTTTGCGAGTGGGCCGTACCGGTCACGATGGCAGGCGTTCGTCCGTAGTAGATTCCGAAGCCGCCGCGGATGACAGTCTTTTCGTCGGGCGCATAACTAAACCCGGCGCGCGGCGCGACGTTGTTTTTATCCTTCGGACAATTCGCAGTGTTGATTCCGTTGGTTAACAAAAGCGGATCGGGATTTTGTATCGGGGGACAATCAATCTTTTCGTAGTCATAGCGGACCCCCAGATTCAAGGTGAGTTTTGAATTCGCGCGAAAATCATTTTGACCATAAAACGCGAACTCGGTTTGATTTGGCTCAGTTGTTCCGCCCGTGGTGCCGGCGCCCGGGAAGTTTTGCGTATACGCGGAGGGAGTGTTCGTGCCAAACGCCGCGTACGAAGGGAACGTGTAAGAACCGCTGAAAATGCCGGGGAAGAAGTTGAAGACTTTATCGTGATTGAAGTCGAGGCCAACCTTCCAGTTGCTGCGGCCGCGCAGATAAGAAATGTTGTCGATGAGCTGTATTCGTTTGATGGTCGTTTCGCGAGGGCTGAAGTTGTTGCGGCCTATGTTCAGGTTGCCGCCGCCGGTATTGATTACCGCTTCCGGCTGATCGCTATTGGCCACTCCGGGCTCTTTATCCCGGGCCAGCTGAAAACGAAACTCAGCAATTAGCCTGCGCGTAACCGTAGTTGTTAACGTGCCTGATAGCGTGTCGCTTTTCACGAGGCTGTCGCCCGAGTGTTCTTCGACACTGAGTGTGCCGTTGTTTTCGTTATTGAGACCGGTGAAGCCCTGATGATTGTAGCGGAAGGTCA
>JBKPNP010000715.1:0-3550 GCA_046732775.1 Acidobacteriota bacterium | reverse complement strand
TGGTTCCGCGCTCGCGTTTTTTGCAGAGTAGCGAAACGACGATTAATTCGCTACCCTGCGGCGCTAACATGAGCCCAGCACGCAACCAACTCAGGAACCTTCCCGGCGCCCGCAAAGCGGCAATGCCGCAGTTTGTCTCGCCGCAATTAGCAACTCTCGTTCGTACTGCCCCCCAGGGTGATGAGTGGCTTCACGAACTGAAGTTTGACGGCTACCGCATGGTTTGCCACTTGAGCCGGGGCAAGGCGCAGTTCTGGAGCCGCAACGGCAAAGACTGGACGGAGAAGTTCCCCAACCTGTCCGTGGCGTTGCAGACGTTTCCGGCCGACACCGCGATACTCGACGGTGAAGTTGTCATCGTCGACAAGGCCGGGCGCAGCAGCTTTCAGTCGCTACAACAATCGATGGGGCGAGGGGGAAGCGGCAAAGCTCCGGCGTTCGTATTTCAAGTCTTCGATCTGATTTACCTCGACGGCTACAGCCTGGTGCGCGTTCCTTTGCTTGAACGCAAGGCTGTGCTCGAGGGGTTATTCGCGTCGAGCAAACTGAAGACCGATAGTGGTCCGCTACGCTATAGCGATCATGTGGTGGGCAATGGATTGCAGTTCTTCAAGCAAGCGTGTGAATTCGGGATCGAAGGAATCGTTTCCAAGCTGGCTGACGCGCCCTACGAATCCACGCGGACGAAAACCTGGGTGAAAACGAAGTGCATCAAGCGGCAGGAGTTCGTCATCACGGGTTACACGCCGTCCAAAAAAGATTTTCCGGGATTTGGATCGCTCGTGCTCGGAGTTTACGCAAAAGGAAAATTGATTTACTGCGGCAGGGTCGGCACCGGATTCAGTATCAAGCAGCGCCTCGAGCTCCAGAAAAAACTCGATCGCATTGCGCAGCCAACTATGCCCTTTGCTGAAAAGCCAAAAGATCCGGGCCTGCGCCAAGCCCACTGGGCAAAACCGTTGTTGGTTGGAGAAGTTGAGTTTACTGAATGGACGGCTGACGGCATCATTCGACACCCGTCATTTCAGGGCTTGCGCGAGGATAAGAAACCCACCGAGATTGTTCGCGAAGAGGCTGAGTGAATAGTTTCGAGTTCTGAGTTTCGAGTTCCGAGTTTCGAGTTTCGAGTTCGGGACTAGGCAGTCTTGCTAACGCACTATTGCCCGGGAAGCTCGAGATTAGCAACTCGGAACTCGGAACTCGGAACTCGAAACTTTTTAGTTTTCCAGTTCTTCCTTTATCAATTCCTTGTTTATCGCCACGGCGGCAAGCGCACCCTCGGCTGCCGCCACGATTACAAATTGGACAAACCGCGACGCGTCGCCCGCTACATACAAGCCGGGCACGTCCGTCCGTTCGTAGTCATAGGTGCGCACGCACCCTTGTTCAGTCAGCTGACAGCCAAGCTTCTGCGGTAAGTTGCTAGCCTGATTTTGTCCGGTGCTGAAGAACATTGCAGACACCGTCACCGCTTCACCGTTTTCAAACACCACGCGTTCAAGCGTGCCTTCGTTTCCCTCGAGCCGAGCAATCTTGTTTTCCTCCACGGTAATGTGGTGGCGCGTCAGTCGCTGGCGATCGTCGTCCGTTAATTCAGCCGGCCCGTCGGTGCACAAGACGAGGTTCCGGCTCCACAACAGCAACTCGAGCGCGAGCCCGCTGCCGTTCTCGCCGCGACCGTAGACCGCGAGCGGCTGATCGCGATTTTCCCAGCCGTCGCAATAAGGACAATGGAAGACGCTCGTTCCGTAAAACCGTGCGACACCGTCGATGTTCGGTAGTTCGTCTCTGACTCCAGTCGCCAGCAAAAGCTTGCGAGATTTTAAAGTTTCGCCGTTACCCAGTTTCACCTCGAAACCACCAGCGATAGCATCAGCATCGACTACGTCTGCCTGACGCAACTCAACCGTTTCGTAACGGCGCAGTTCCTCACGCGCGACGCGCAGGAATTCAGCCGGCGCGAGTCCATCGCGCGTCAAGTATCCATGTAATGCATGCGATGCCGCATTGCGGGGATGACCGGCGTCGAAAACTAAAACGTCGCGACGGCAGCGACCCAGAATTTGCGCTGCACTCAACCCTGCCGGCCCGCCGCCGACGATAATGACGTCGAACAGTTTTTCACTCATCGATTATTTATGAACTGGAAACGATTGCTCGCGGGGGCTGAAAAGGGGTGGGAAAGTATACAGCAAAACCGGCGGTAGCTTGTCGCTGCCGCCGGCTTAGTTAAGGACTGACTTTGGCTAATGGTTACGGAGCGGACCTCGCAGGCTTCGCGCCTTGCGGGCACAGCCAGAGCTCAACCATCAGGTCCGGTCTGGGGGGACCAACTAACGTCACGATGCGCTGCGCGCTGACGCCTCTCGAGTTGACGAGGTAATCAACGATACGTGTGGTATGTCGTTGCACTTCATTCGCGCGTCCGCGTTGACCCGGGTAAACGATGACGTAAGCGGTAGCTGACGGATCGTTTTGCATTTCGATGGTGTAGTTATCCAGGCGCGCTTTTTCATCGTTATAAGCGATGGCCGGAAATTCATCGAACTTCCTGCACTCCACTGGCACCGGGAATTGCACCGTGCAAGTGGCGCTGCATTCGAGGTTGTATCCACCCATTGAAAGCGTGGCGGTGACGGACTGACCGGCAAGACCGGTAGTGTCGACGTGGATCGTGTCGGTGCCCTGTCCATCGATGATGGTGCCGGCTGAAACAGTCCAGTTGTAAATCTGCCGCACGCCCGGCGTGCCCCCGCTGACAGTCGATCTGAAAGTTAAGGGTTCGCCGAGAACGACACGATCGGGACATTCAATTCCGACGGTCGGACAAACAGGCGGAGGTGGCGGACAACGATTGACGACTACGGTGGTGGACCCGAAAGCCTGACAGGCGTCATCGCCACTACCAGTGTCGATGTCGACGTAAGCTTTGTAAGAACCGGCACGAACTCCGGAGAGGTCCCAGACGACAGTAGCGCCGTCGCCGTCCAGGCGTCCGGCGTTGCTGGTCCAGCGGTAGCTGATTGGATAATTTGAGGTCGCGCGCGCGTTCAAGTTAACTACGGCCGGCTGGCCTTCGCAAACCGTGATGACGCGCGGATCAGCGGACACGCTGAGGTTCGGTGGTGTAAAGCTGCGCGTTTCCACCCGAACTTTTTGGGCGGAAGCGACGGAGGCAAACGCGAATAGTCCTACCAGGGCAATTGGCAGGAACAATCGATATGAGCGGGGCTCGTTTCTCAACATTTCCAACTCCTTTTCAGTTGTTACGTTCTCGCGAGTCCGCGCACTCCACAGTCTGACGGGCGACGGGTCTCATTCTAGAAGTAGCAGTTGATAGGAAAATAGGGGGAATGACGATCGATTTCCAAAAGCGGCTGGTTGTTGAAGCAGTTAACGCAGGCGAAGGTAGTGCCCTAATTTCGATTCTTCTCTGTGCTACCTCGGTGAACTCTGTGTCTCGGTGGTGATAACAATTAGGCAAATACTCACCACCGAGACACAGAGAACACGGAGGAGGCACAGAGGATTTCAAATTAGGTCACTACCC
>JBKPNP010000714.1:0-2624 GCA_046732775.1 Acidobacteriota bacterium | reverse complement strand
CAGCGCCTTCAACATTCGGAGAAACACATGTGTAAACTCAAGCTCCATATTCCCTTTATTCCAATCATTGTGATCATGTTGCTCGCAGCCACGTCTTTCACACAGGTTGTGCGCCATCGCACCTTCCCGTTGCCGACGCCGCATTTTCCGGCGGGCAAGCAAGTGGTTGAGTTGCCATTCGAAATCGAAAGCGGCTTGATGATCATTCCCGTCAGCATCAACGGCTCGCAGCCGCTTCGTTATGTTTTAGACACCGGCGCTTCGGGCGCGATTCACAACGATGCGTCGCAAATCGATGCGTTGAAACTAAAGATTGCCGGTGAAGTACAGGTGCGCGGCGTGGGCGGTGGTGGCATGCCGTCAACAGCGAAGATCGCCGAAGACGTCACCTTCAATATCGGAGGCATTGAACTCACGAATGCGCATCTCGCTGTGCTTCGGTCAAACCGGGGGCACAGTGGCGCAATCGGTCGCGAAGTGTTTGCGAACCTCGTGGTTGAGGTTGATTGGGAAAGACAGCTGATCAAATTCTACGAACCGTCGAAGTATGTATACAGCGGTTCAGGCGTTATATTGCCCCTGACTTTTGATAACGGTGGCAGACCTTACACCACTGCGGCGGTAGCGATTTCAGGTAACAAGACATTGCCGGTGAAAGTGGTTGTCGATGCGGGCGCGAGTCATGCCTTGTCACTCGACATTAATTCGTTGGCTGGAACCACACTTCCTGAGGGTGCTACTAAAGCTGTGCTGGGCCAGGGCGCCAGTGGTGAGGTCACCGGTTATGCGGGACGCACCTGCGTGTTGGAGTTTGGCGCACAAACTTTCAAGAACGTCCCAACTAGTTTTCCCGACGCTTCCGCTGGCGTCTCTGCCGAGCCCGGACGAAACGGAAATCTCGGCAGCGGCATTCTTCGTCGCTTTAAAGTGATCTACGACTATTCGCGCAACCGGATGATAGTCGAACCGAACAAGTTCGTTGGCGATTCGTTCGGCACGCCGATGCCCACCGCAAGCGCAACCTTCAACGTCCCGTTGGCCATGCTGCAGGATTACGTCGGTAGATATGGAAACAAGGAAATCACTGTGCGCGATGGCGGCCTCTACTACCAACGCATCGGGGGGCGAGGCGCAACGCTGCGCGCGATTGCCCGGGATAAGTTCGCGTTGAATGACGACGCCCAAATCACTTTTGTGAGGAACGCAAACGGCGTCGTGACCGAAGCGATTATCGATTGGGTTGAACGCGATAGAGAGCAGTTGAAGCGCGAGTCGCTGTCCGCAACGCCGGCTCCGGCGCAGCCCACGGGCGCCGCCAACGACGAAGAATTAGCAAAGAGTCTGAGTGCATATCTGGATGGCGCAGTGGGTGGCGACAGGTTTTCCGGCGCCGTGCTGGTGGCGAAAAATGGTCAGCCGGTCTTTCAGAAGGCTTACGGTTTCGCCAACCAAAGCACCAAAGTCCCTAACAACCTACAGACGAAATTTGATCTGGGTTCGATGAACAAGATGTTTACGGCGATTGCAATCGCGCAACTTGCCGAGCGCGGCAAACTTTCGTTTACCGATACAGTAGGCAAGTATCTTCCGAATTTTCCAAACAAGGCAATCGCTGACAAGGTGACAATTCATCACCTGCTGACGCACACGTCCGGCATGGGCAATTACTTCAACGAGAAGTTCTTTGCAAACATCAACAGCCTGAGAACTGTGGCTGACTACCTGCCGCTGTTTGCCGATGAACCACTCGCGTTCGAGCCGGGAGCGAAGTGGCAATACAGCAACTCCGGATTTGTCGTGCTGGGTTTGATAATCGAAAAGATATCCGGACAGAGTTATTATGATTACGTCAAAGAAAATATCTTCAAGCCGGCCGGCATGAACAGCACCGACTCGTACGAGCGAGACAAGGAAATTCCGAACCTCGCTATCGGTTACACGCGGGCCGGTGACAATGGCAGACTCGATCCGGCGGCACCGCGTCGCGCGAATTCGCCGATGCGTCCGCCGAAGGGTTCGCCTGCGGGTGGCGGATATTCCACGGTCGAGGACTTGTTGAAGTTCAGTCTGGCTTTGCGCGACAACAAACTGCTCAGTCAGAAGTTCAAAGAGATCGTTACGTCAGGAAAAGTTGAAATGGGAATGCCCGGCAGGAAATACGCCTACGGTTTTGGCGAGGAGATGTCGAACGGCCGGCGGATATTCGGGCACAACGGCGGCGGTCCGGGTATTGGCGCGCAGCTCGACATCATTCCTGACGCGGGCTATACGATTGTGGTGCTGGGAAACTACGACGCACCGACGATGATGCCGGTCGTAATGAAGATTCGCGAGCTGCTGCCGAAGTGACGGTTGGCGCGCCGTCTGCGCCGTTAGCGCGCCGTCTGCGCCGGGGCAGTAGCCCGACAGCCATGGAGGGCTACGGCGGCAGACTCTCAGCCTTAAGAGCGCAATTCGTCTCCGGGATCGTTTAGTGTAACTTAGCCCTCCATGACTGTCGGGCTACTGCCCCGGCGCAGACGGCGCGCTAACGGCGCAGACGGCGCGCCAACCGTCACTACGGCAGCAGCTCGCGAATCTTCATTACGACCGGCATCATCGTCGGGGCGTCGTAGTTTGCCAGC
>JBKPNP010000713.1:0-1249 GCA_046732775.1 Acidobacteriota bacterium | reverse complement strand
GCCGTCAGCGTGCCGGTCGGCACTAACAACTGCATCAAGCCGTACGCCCGCGCGCCCGAACGCGCCCGCGACATAAACACCGTCTCCTGTCGAATCAAACCGGCCACTTGATACGGATCGAGATTTCGCGCACGCGACTCCTGCACAATGATGTCCCAGTAAGACAACGGATAGAAAACATCCCACTCTTCGCGTGTGAGTTCTTCCGGCTTCATTTGCGAGTAGTCGGGAAAACTTTTCTTCAGCACATTCAAAGCGCGAACATTATCCTCCTCGGAACGATAAATACGCGCGATGGCGAGATTCACTTTCGGACTCGTGCCGGCGACATCCGCAGCTGACGCCAGTTCTTCCAACGCCCAATCGTTCAGCCCGACGTTATTGAGCTCGTCTGCCTTCACGATCAGTTTGTCTTCGTTGGCGCCGGCGGTTTCTTCCGCGACCGTTACCGTTTGTAGGTTCGCAATCGCACGCGCCATCACCGAGCCAGCTGCAAACGTTTGCGGCGGAATCGTGCCGGCACCGCTGCGCAACATCGCGTCCAAACGCTGCTTCGCGAGATAGCCATACCAGTTCGCGTCGTATCGGCCGAGCACTGCCTGATAAAGCGCGCGGGCCTCCGACAATTTTCCGGCCCGTTCCGAATCGCGCGCCGCCCAGTAACCGGCGCGACCGCGGTTGTCAGTGTTCTTGTCAGCGTAATAAGCCAAATGCTCGGTCAGCATTTTGGACGACTCGGCGAAGTTTTTGTCCGTGTGAGCTTGCCATGCCAGATCAAACTGCGCCTGCGCAACTTCAATCGAATCGTGATAGCCGGCAACGGCCGAACGCGCGAAGTACAGCGCGTCAACATCGTTCTTCGCGTCCTTGGCGATTTGTCCGAGCAACACGAGTGTGCGCGGCGTGAACGGACTCGTGGGGTAGCTGCGGTTTAGTTCTTCGGCGGTGGCGCGCGCTTGCTCCCACTGCTTCTGCCGCGCGTAGGTTTGCGCAACGTTGTAAAGCGCCTCAGCGCGAATTTCTCCACTCGAAGACGGAATCGAGTTCAACGCGCTAACAGCGTCCGGGATTTTTCTGACATTGGCGGCCGCGATAACGCGACGCAGTTGTGCTTCAGGAGTGGCGGTGTTTGGAAAGACAGCGAAGGAGTCGCTGTACGCCTGGGCGGCGTCGGCATACCGTTTTGATTGATAAAGTTTTTCGGCGCGGGTTATTGCCTCTTCGGCCGATGCTGGAGATAACGTAGAAC
>JBKPNP010000712.1:0-2677 GCA_046732775.1 Acidobacteriota bacterium | reverse complement strand
GCGCCGATGCGCAGCGGTGTTCGTAATGCGCCATCGTTCAACTTTGGCGCCGGCGGCCGCTACGACATCGATTTCAATTTGCGTGGTCCTGAACTAACCGCGCTCGCCGGGTACGCGGATGAACTCTTAAAGCGTTCGCAGACACTCGGAGGAATCGTCGACGCCGACACCTCGCTTAAACTGAACAAGCCGGAGTTGCGCGTGGAAATCGATCGCGCGCGCGCCGCCGACCTCGGTGTAGACAGCACTGATATTGCCACCGCGCTAAGGTTGATGGTCGGCGGTGAAGACCGCGCCTCTCGTTACCGCGACGAATCGATCAACGAAGACTACGACGTGCAGCTTCGGCTCGACGAGCGGGACCGCAGCGACGTTCAAACCATCCAGCGGCTTTATGTGCCATCGTCACGCGGTGGACTGGTACGGCTCGATAATCTCGTCACTATCAAACGCGACTCGAGCCCGTCACGAATCGATCGCTTGAACCGCGAACGCCTTGTTTCGGTGCGCGCGTCAGTGGCGCCAGGTTTTGCCCTGGCCGATCGCATTGAAGCTTTACGCGGTGCTGTGGCACAGATGAATTTGCCCGCTGCCTACACGACAACGGTTTCCGGCCGCGCGCGTGAGCTCGAAAGAACGTTCACCGAGTTCATCTTCGCCTTCATCCTGTCCGTAATTTTCATGTACATGATTCTCGCGTCGCAGTTTGAAAGCACGATCCATCCGGTCACGATCCTGTTTAGTTTGCCGCTGTCGATTCCCTTTGCCTTGTTGTCGTTATGGGTGACCGGCGACACGTTAAATCTGTATTCGGCATTGGGCATTTTGGTGCTGTTTGGCGTGGTCAAGAAAAACTCGATCCTGCAGATCGATCACATGAACAGTTTGCGCGAGCGCGGAATGGAGCGCTACGAAGCGATTATGCAGGGCAATCGCGATCGGCTTCGTCCGATATTGATGACCACCCTCGCGCTGATCGCGGGCATGTTGCCGCTGGCGTTGGGCACGGGTCCCGGCGCCGAGGAAAGGCGTTCGATCGCCGTCGTGGTTATCGGCGGTCAAATGCTTTCGTTGTTGCTGACGCTGATTGCCACGCCAGTTGTTTATTCACTTTTGGACGATCTGAGCCACACAGCCCGCTGGCGTCGCTGGGCTGCGGCAGTGGCCAACGTTCGCGGACGGCTGCCCAAGCTGAAACGGCCCAGCCGTTCCCCTGCGGAAGCACCCGCCGAAAGCCGTGCCGTTCGTGAGGACGAAGCTCCCGCTGCCCGCGCTGCCCTCACCGATTGACGAGCTCCCGCATTGTATTGTCTGGGACCAAAAGAGTGTCGTATACTGCTCCCGCCAAAGCTGGTCGCAAACACGGACCGGCGTTCAACCACTGAGCGACTCTCGCAGAGTCGCCGCCCCCATTAAACCTCTCACGTAAAACTTCGCAAACTTTTGTAGTCGCGTGCGCGAAGTCGTTTCAATTTCAAATTGATTTTTTGGAAGGCCGGCCGCGTTAGCCGCAGCTTTCGTAGCGAAGGGAGCAAGTCTTGTCTCACGCTTCAAATCCCGAGATCCCCGACCTCCCGCTCATCCCCAACTCTATTGTTCAGGGCCGCTACCGCATCGTGCGCCAACTTGGGCGCGGCGGCATGGGTGCGGTCTACGAAGCTGAGGACCAAAGACTCGGCATCACTGTAGCTTTGAAAGAAACCCTTTCGTCGGAAGAATCAATGCGACGGCAGTTTGAACGCGAGGCGAGACTGCTCGCTCGCATGCAGCACCCGGCACTGCCACGCGTCAGCGATCATTTTGTCGAAGGCACGCGCGCGTTCCTGGTAATGCAGTTTATCGGCGGGGTTGATCTCGCCAAGATCATGTCTCAGCAACCGGGCCCCTTCCCGCGTGACCAGGTGATTGTCTGGGCTGAACAGTTGCTCGATGCATTGAGCTACCTGCACGCGCGCGAACAGCAGGTGATTCATCGCGACATCAAGCCGCACAATTTGAAACTAAATGCCAACGGCCAGATCGCGTTGCTTGATTTTGGTCTCGCGAAAACTCAACCTTCGGATCCGTCAGTTACCGCATCACACGCGTTCTTCGGCTACACACGCCATTACGCGCCGCTCGAACAAATCCAGGATCAGCGCACGGATCCGCGCAGTGATATCTATGGCCTGGGTGCAACGCTCTACCACCTGTCGACCGGAATCAAACCGCCGGATGCCATGGTGCGCGCGACCGCAGTAGTCAACGGCATGCGCGACCCGCTGCGCGCCGCGCATCACGTCAACCGCGGCGTAGGACGGCCGTTCGCCGCGTTACTGCACAAGGCTCTCGCCCAGAAACCTGAGGGACGCTTTCAAACTGCGGACGAGTTTCGCGAGGCGCTACGGCGGTTGGAACCGGGTGAGCCGCACACCGGCGTCGTAAACAAAGCACCGCCTAAGCGAATCGTTTGTTCCGCGATTGACCAGGCTCGCGTTAAAGACGACGCCCAGCGATCGACGTCGGTACGCGTGCCCACTGAAGTGAACATGGTTTTGGTTGGTTCGGCGCGTACCTTTGGCCCCGGCGGCGCCACGGCCGTGCTCGCGTTGATTGTCGCCCTCACGACGGGAATTATTTACGGTGCGCAGAGGTTGTTCCCGGAGGCTGAGAGAGTCTTGCCTTCAGTCACTGAAGC
>JBKPNP010000711.1:0-2486 GCA_046732775.1 Acidobacteriota bacterium | reverse complement strand
CGGGGCCTCAATCATCTTTTCGCGTTCGGCGAACCGCCGGCGAAAACCAAAACAGCCAAGGGTTACTGAGGCAAGACTTTTGGAGTGCGGTGACCTGTCACCGCTTTGTATTCGCGGCGACCTGTCGCCGCGCTCCTGCTGCAAAGCTAATCATTCATCGGCTGCGACAGGTCGCAGCCTGCAAAAGCGGTGACAGGTCACCGCACTCCAAAAACAAATCTAAAGGAATCCACATCGTGAAACTTATCAGCCGAACCGCCTTCGCAGTTTTCATCTGCAGTCTCGTTACCATAACTATAGTCAGCTCAAGCTCGGCTAAAGTTTCGACAAACTGGCCGCAGTGGCGCGGGCCCGACGGCCAGGGTGTTTCGGCGGAAACCGGTTTGCCGGTCGAATGGAGTGGCACTACGAACGTGAAGTGGAAGACACCCATTGCCGGCAGGGGACATTCGTCGCCAATCGTTTGGGGCAAGAAGATTTTCCTGACGAGTGCGCTTGACGGCGAGGTGATTGCCGGACGGACCGCCGGTGTTACTCACAAGCTATCTGACGGCTCGGACTTTGTGCATCCAGACGCTGTCGGCGCCAATCTCAAACACACCTTCAAAGTCGTTTGTCTCGATCGTGACAGTGGAAAAATTCTTTGGGAACGCGTCGCCTACGAGGGTCCCGTCTACGATAGTCGCCACAAGAAGGCCAGTTTCGCTTCATCAACGCCGGCTACTGACGGCAAGTACGTCTTCGCATTTTTCGGCAGCGAAGGTCTTTATGCTTACGACTTCTCCGGCAAACTTTTGTGGAAGCAGGCGATGCCTAAAATCGGCACGGCCAGCGTGGGCTACGGTGTGTCACCCATTCTCTACAACAACCTCGTAATCATGTTGTGCGACGATAGCGGCGGCAATTCCTTTATCGCAGCTTACGACAAGAAGACCGGCAAAGAGGCGTGGCGGGTGGCGCGCAAGGTTGATATCACCTGGAGTTCGCCGGTCCTCGTTCACACGAAGGACCGCACCGAAATCGTAACGGCTGCAGCCGAAGCGATCATCGCGTACGATCCGGCGACTGGAAAAGAGTTGTGGCGACACAAGGGTCTGGAAAGTAATGCCGTGCCGACTCCAGTCGTGGAAAATGATCTCGTAGTTTTGACGTCCGGCTATCCCAAGAAGATTGCGCTCGCGATCAAGGCGGGCGGCAGCGGCGATATCACCGGAACATCGCAGGTCGCCTGGACCTACAACAAAGGCACCGCCTACGTGCCGTCACCCATTTTGTACGGTGACTATATCTACCTGATGACGGATCGCGGGCTGCTCACCTGTCTGGATGCGAAGACCGGCAAGGTCGAATACGAAGGCGGGCGCGTTCCGAAACCCCAGATTTTCATGGCCTCGCCAGTCGCTTACGAAGGGAAGATTCTTCTGACGAGCGAGGAGGGCGACACCTACATGCTGAAGGCGGGGCCGAAGCATGAAGTGATACGCACAAACTCACTCGGCGAGAACGTGTATGCGTCTCCGGCCATTGCGGATGGCAAGCTGTTCATTCGTGGCGAACAAAATCTCTACTGCATTAGCGACTAACTGAGGAACATTGACGCGCTGGAAAGCGTCTACAAGATATTGTGACGTGCACGGCGTATGATGGAGCGGTCTGAAAGGCTCGGAGATTCAGCAGGCTCAGTCAAGTTAGAAAATCTCCAGGTCGGGAAAGGGGCCTGCCCCCGCTTTCATTGGCGCTCTGCCATGAGCGGGGGCAGGCCCCGTTCCCGACCCCGAGATGTTCGGTCTAGCTCGCATCGGCGCGTCTCAGTTGCTTTTAACAGTTGCTCGGAGGTTTGTGCACCATGTTCGACTCTCAGGAATCCACGCCCTGGTATCGCTCCACCACGGTTCTAATCGTAACTGCCCTAATCGTTCCGCCCGTTGCCCTAGTGCTTTTATGGCTGCGCCGCGACGCCGCCACAAAGATGAAAATTCTTGGCACTGTGGCCATCGCTTTGCTCATCGTCGCCCATGTTTCGGTTTATCGTTTCTGGCTTAACAACCGTGCCAACGAAGATCACTTCGCCGCCCTCGAGCGTCACCGCGCGCAGCAGCAGAATGAGGCAGCCGCGAACCCAGCGGCCGTGAATCAACCTGCGGCTGCCACCGCCAGTCCGCAACCCGGACAATCGCCCGCCACCACGGCACCAACTGATCAAAGCGCCTCGGCACACGCGTCGAAGAATTACTGGACAAACTTCCGCGGGCCCAACCGCGATGGGCGCTACGACGAAATGGCCGTACTGACCCAGTGGCCGGCTGCCGGCTTAACGCCGATCTGGAAACAACCCATCGGGCTGGGGTATTCATCGTTCACCGTCGCAGACGGCAAGGCGTTTACGATCGAACAAAGACGATCGCAGGAAGTGGTAGTTGCTTACGACGTGGCGAATGGCCGTGAAATTTGGAAACAGGCATGGAACGCTGAGTTCACCGATTCGA
>JBKPNP010000710.1:0-1995 GCA_046732775.1 Acidobacteriota bacterium | reverse complement strand
GAGATTTACGTTGGGGTGATTGGAAACCAGAACATTCAGACGTATGCCCCTTGGGAACTGGTGATGGAAAAACTTCCGGAGGGCTCCGAGAATATTGCTACGTTGAAAGTGAAATGGGACCCGGCCTACCAGGAGAAGGTTGGCGTAAAAACCCGGGCGGCGGAATTGACGCCGGAACAACATAAAGTCCTCGAGCGCCTGTCGAAACGAATCTACCGGTACCTGTTTCTCAGCGGTTACGCGCGGCTTGATTATCGTCTCACGGAAGACGGACAGTTTTACTTACTCGAAGCGAATCCCAATCCTCAGATAGCAGTCGGGGAGGACTTTGCCGATTCAGCCGCCCATAGCGGCGTTCCTTACGATCAAGTGCTGCAAAAAATAATTACCGTCGGCCTCAATTACCACGCGGCTTCACACGGAAGTTAGGGTCGCGTGCGTGTGCAGAACCGCGAGCGGTAGCGAGCGGATGCTAGACTCAAGCCCTCAAGGCGATATGCATTTGAGATCTCGCCTGTAGCATCCGCTCGCTATCGCTCGCGGTTCTGCAGCCGGAAGCGTCTCCTGATTGACTGTTTCTTCATGCACAACAGAAAAACGGAGGAGCATTGCCCCAATGACGCTCGCCCTTACATTTATCTTCGTGATACATCTCTATCGAAATGTCACGAAAGATCATTAAACGCACTTCACATTGACTGAATTATTTTCAGATCAATTCGTTTCCACTGCAATTCACGCCTTCAGCGACAGAAGTTCGTGACCTCTTTTAATTCGTTCGCGATTAGACGCGTGTGATTCGTCACAAAACAGTCACATTGCGTCTTGTTCATACCTATTTCAGCCGCTAGACTGCCTTCGCCTTCAGTAGTGCCCTCCCACTGAAATTTAAGCAAGGCCCGAAAAAATTTAAGGAGCGAGTTCCCCTTTGACCTTGAAAAAAGTGTACCCCTACGCGCTGGCGGCCTGTTTCGCCCTCGTGCTTCCCCTTTCAGTCGCAGCGCAAACGAGCGATAGTCGCGTTCGTCTCGTCTTAAAAACTTATCCAACTCCTGTCAGCAAGAGCAATCCGACGCCTGGCGCTGCAGTAGCAGTTAACGACGATCCGGTGATCGTTTCGTTAGCATCTGCTGAAGACATCAAAGCGTCGAAACCGTTGACTACGGTTGTTGGTGGCGGTGTGCTTCAGTTTCGCGGTTTGATGACTGCGGCAATCGACCAGCGCCTGGGCTCGCCTTATTCATGGGGAGCGACCGGCCCGTCAGCTTTCGATTGTTCAGGATTTGTTTGGAGCACATTTAAATCGGTGGGCATCGACTTCGAACGCGCCAGTGCGCGGACTTTGTGGAGCAGATTCACAGCGCCCGCAGCCGGTGAGCAATATCAATTCGGAACGCTCGTATTCTTCAGCAATCTAGCCCACGTTGGCATCGTCGCGGACGAGCACGGCTTCTACCATGCGTCGCGACATCACGGCGTTGTCTATTCGCCGTTCAACGATTACTGGACTTCCCGCATCGATGGTTTCCGCAAAGTGCCGGTTCCAGTAACGCCGGCTCCGGTAACCACGGCCCCCGTTAACTAAACAACATCGAGTCTCGTTTCGCGTGGATGCCGGCGACCTGAGTGGTCAGCCGGCATTTTCGTTGTGGGCTACTGAAGTAGCAGGTTGAGTGGCATCGTAGCCCTCCATCACTGTCGGGCTACTGCACCGGCGTAGACCCCGCCCTAAAGCTCGAGTTGAGTAGGGCCATGCCTCTACACTCGCGAGTCGTCGACATCATCAGTGATTGTGTGTGTATGCGCCGTCGACGCCGGGGCAGTAGCCCGACAGTCATGGAGGGCTACGCCGGGACGGAACTCTCGTGGGTCAAGAGTTTGATGGAGTTGGTACAAATCCGGCGCGATGTTCTTCGTCGCGTGCCTCCCATATCACCATGATCTTGTCGATCGCCACGTAACACGTTTTGCTGTCGCTATCGCGCAGATGAAGCA
>JBKPNP010000709.1:0-2905 GCA_046732775.1 Acidobacteriota bacterium | reverse complement strand
GGCACCGACGCAGGCACGGCCACGCCGCGGCGTCGATTGCGCACGAGAGAGAACAATAAAAGTAAAACGATTAGAACCAGGCCGCCGAGGTAGATGAGCGTCAGTAGTGCGGGCGTTCGCTCAGGAATTTGAACGGCGACGGGCGACGCGACAGGCGTTTGCAAAAGCGAAAGAAGCAACATCAATGTCTGTTTAGGAACTCTTAGCTTACAGTGTCAGTCATCCTGCGAAAACGAACCTCGACGTCGCCGAAGCCCACCACGTCACCATCTTCAATCTGCCGCGCTTCGCCATACGCTATGCGACGACCATTAATATAGGTGCCGTTTGTCGATCCTGTGTCCGCCACCAGCAATGTGCCTTGCGTATTCATGGTCAAGGCCGCATGAATTTTCGAGACACTGTTGTCGTTCAGCGCCAGGTCGTTATCGGAAACGCGGCCGACGCTCAAACGCTTACCGCCCGGCACCATCGACAAAGGGATTTCCTGCACTTTTTCACCCAGCGTCACACGCGCAACGAGCTCAACGGGCGGCGTTTTCTCAAATGGACTGCGGTGCGGCACTTCGAGCTGTGCCTGACGCTTCGCCTCATCGGCCTGCTTCAACTCCTCTTCAAACTCACCAAAGGTGGGATCGACAGAAATGCCGGTCGTAAAAATATCGACTTCGGTTTCGACCTTCATCGTCGCCATCGTGCGATAGCGGTGGTCGTTGACGTGATCGATCGCCGCCGCCAGAACTTCATGTTCGAGCTCCTTGATGATTTCAGGCGGTGCTTCAGAATGTGTGCCCCATTCAATTTTGAGTTTCAGAAGATGGGGCGCAATCCGGCCTTTGCGTCCCTCATCGCGGACGCGTTCGTCCATCAACTTCTTCATGCGCTCGATCAGTTGGGAAGTTGTAAGGCCGCTCCTGGGGTCAACCGTTCGACCGAACTTGCGGTCGACGACATCGCCCATGCTTTCCAGTACGCGCCGCAGCAACCGCTCGGGCAGCGCTTCTTCGCGTTTCTTTTTCTCCGAACTCTTCTGTTCGTCAGTCATCGGGTGTGCTACGAATAAGCTACTCCGGCAGCCGGTTTAGGGCCACCTTTGCAAAAAACGCAGTCGATCCTGACTGCGCAACAACAACTGTGATAGCTGGAACGGTGGTATTCTAGCTGAAACTCGGTCCCGTTAGTAGAGCGTAGGACAGGCATTCCTGCCTGTCCACGTTTGTGGAAGTTTCACGCTGGGGCAGTAGCCCCGCAGTCATGGAGGGCTCCCTTGCCAGTCAACAGTAAGCTTGAAGATCGTGCTATACGGGAGTCGCGCCCGGCGTGGCCCTCCATAACTGTCGGGCTACTGCCCCGGGCTGCGTCGCCTTCTACTCTATTGATAATTCGCGAACTAAGACAGCTTTAGCGCGTTAGATAAAAGCAATGAAAGACAAGCGACAACTCAAACGCGAATACCAGCAGACGCCGCGGCCCATGGGGGTTTTTGTAATCCGAAACAATCGCAACGACAAAGTCTTCGTCGGTAGTGCTCTGAATCTGCCTGGCATAATCAACCGCCATCGGTTTGCGCTCGAGCGCGGGCTGCATGCGAACAAACGTCTTCAGGCAGATTGGAATGAAGCCGGCAGCGACAACTTTGCCTTTGAGATCGTTGACGAGCTGAGCCCCACTCTTCAGGGCGACACGGACTATCGGAAGGAACTGACTTTCCTGGAAGACCTCTGGCTGGATCGGCTCCAGCCTTACGGTGAGCGCGGCTATAACGAACCGAAGATCAGCAGGGAAGAGCGGATTCGCCGCATCGCGGCTAAGAGAAACGAGAGTTAATATCTGTGTCCGACGAGCTTCAGCTTGTCGTAGTTTGCATGCGTCCCAGCACGACAAACTAAAGTTTGTCGAACATAGACGAGGAGAAGTTGATGACCCGACTTAAGCCGGCGCTGATAATTCTCAGCGCGCTCCTTGTTGGCGTTTTCATCGGCGCCTTTCTGTTCTCCAACACGCGACCGCGCTCGTTCCTGGCGCTGAATAGTTGCGACGGCAAGTGTTTTCAGGCAAACGAGCTGCTAGGCTTAATCACTTCGGTGGGTCTGCAGAAATTCAGCGCCTTCGCGCCGAAAGTAATTAAAGAGACCGACAAGACGATCGCGCTTGAGCATCCCAATCCGGAAGTGCGCAACCACTACTTGATAATTCCGAAGCGGGACATGAAAGACATCGCCGACCTCTCAGACGACGATCGCGAATATATGGTCGACGCTTTGAAGGTGGCCGGAGAGATTATCCGCGAAAAGAAACTGGTGAATTATCGTCTCACCACGAACGGTCCCGGTTACCAAACCGTGACCTATCTCCACTTTCATCTTATGGCGAATTGATGTTCGACACTTATGTCCGACAAGCTTCAGCTTGTCGTCCGACGACAAACTAAAGTTTGTCGGACATCTTTTTCCGTTGCCGCGCGGCTTCGTATAGCAACACACCCGTAGCTACAGCCACGTTCAAGCTCTCAGCCGATCCGCTCATCGGAATTCGCACGGCCGTACCGGCGCGTTCAACTTCCTCGCGCGTGAGGCCGCTCGATTCCGGCCCCATTATCAATGCCGTCCGTTCCTTCCAGTCGACTGCATCATACGAAGTAGACGAATGAACGTCGGCACAAACGGTTCGTACATCATTTTCTTTGCACCAGGCGAGTGCCTCGTCATAAGCAGGTTCAAACCAAACCGGCGAACGAAATGCGGAACCCATTGCACCGCGCAACGCCTTCGGTGAAAACGGATCGGCCGTGTTTTGCGTCGCAATTGCTCCGGTGGCGCCGGCGGCCTCTGCGGTCCGCAAAATGGCGCCGACGTTAACCGGGTTATTGATGCGATGCATTACCACGATCAAGGCGTCCCGCCCG
>JBKPNP010000708.1:0-1961 GCA_046732775.1 Acidobacteriota bacterium | reverse complement strand
GGCCGGGGCGTTCGCAAGTCACTACAACTCCTGGGTAATCCGATACCGCTCGCCCTCGGTGACGATGGAAAGCTGATTCCTTTCAGATCTTCGCAATGACAACTGCCGCAGACGAACAGCAACTCAGTCTTCAGAGACCGGCGGCGCGGCAATTTGCGCTTTGGGAAATCGTGTCGGTCGTTACCTCGTGCCTGTTAGTTGAGTGGGTGGTGTTCTCGTTTGCCGGTAAGAGCAAACTCGTTGGGGCGGTGCCGGTGGTGCTGGCGCTCGGCTTCATGTTCTTTTCGCACCGCGAGCACGGCGAAACGTTGCGCGATATCGGATTTGGCCGCGACCACTTCTTACCCGCCTGCCGTCTGTTACTACTGCCAACGCTCCTGTTGATCGTCCTGGCAGCGATCATATGCTGGCTGAGCACTCACTCGATACCGGTTATGCCGTGGCGTAATCGATATTTTCTTTTGCCGTTGTGGGCGCTGTTCCAACAATACGCTTTGAACGGCTTCATCAATCGCCGCGCTCAGTTAGCCCTCAGCAAGGGCGGCAAAAGCATTCTGCTCGTGGCCGTTGTTTTCGCCGTGCTGCATCTCCCAAATCCGTTGCTGGCACTTCTGACATTCCTGGGCGGCTTGGTTTGGGCGGCCGTTTATCAGCGACAGCCAAATCTCTTTGCGCTTGCGTTGTCCCATGCGATTTCGTCCATCACGCTCGCTCTGCTGCTACCGCCACACCTTCTGAATAGTTTGCGGGTGGGGTTTAAGTACTTCGGTTGAGTAGGTAAAGAAGCCGCTTTCATGACCGTTTAAAAGGTCTACCCATGCGCTGTACCTGTTGAACACCTCTTGATATACTCTGCCGGCCTAGCAAGTGAAACCGATCGGGCGGTCGCTGCTGAACCTAATCTCCCAAGCCTTCATCTTCGGATTACCTTCTGAATTTTCGGGTTGGGTTTGCAGTTCAGGAGAGGAAAGTCCGAACACTACAGGGCGGCGAGCCCGCTAACGGCGGGGCGTCCGAATTTCAAACTTCGGACGACGACAAGTGCAACAGAAAGCAAACCAGCCGGTTTGAAATTTCAGATCTGAGATTTGAGATCTCAAAACAGGTGATGGGTGAAATGGTGCGGCCCGCAAGGGCTTAAAGTAAGAGCGCACCGGCGCGTGTGGTGACACCCGCGGCCAGGCAAACTCCTCGCAGTGCAAGATCAAATAGGGAGGCGTCAACAGGGCTGCCCGCCCGAATCCCGATTCATCGGGATACGACCTCCGGGTAGATCGCTTGATCCAATCTGGCAACAGTTGGACTAGATGAATGATCGCCATCCTGATTCGTCGGGATACAGAATTCGGCTTACAGATCGGTTTTGCTGGCCGGGCGGACTGAGAACATTTCAAAGCCTCACAAGCTTTTCAAAGAGGCGGAAAGAGAGGCTGCGAAGATGGCCAATCGCAAGGGAGTATTCATCGGCGCCTACGTGCCGAACCATTTGAAGGATTCGTTACGCCGGCGAGCAGCGGCAGAACATCGAACTCTGTCACAGGAGATCACCCGGATACTCGAAGAGGCTGTACACGGCAAGGGCTTGCCGGCGGGAAGCGTCGACCGGCGCAATCGCGATTCAACGCCAAGACGGCGCGCCACCGATCCAGCTCCGCGCCGGCGCAACATCGACGTCGCCTACACACCTAACACCGGAAATCGCTCCGGAGACGATAACGCCTAGTTTCGTCTGGTTCTGAGTCGCTTCGAACCAGCGACCAGTTTCGGAGTAGCGAGAAGAAATTGAAGTACTTAGTCGTCGCCGCGCTGCTGGCCCTGCTGTTCCTGCTCGTTTACTCGCGAATCCGTCCGTACATCCTCTCTCTACAAAAACTGCTCAACACCTTGAAAGCGGTTAGCACTCCTCCATCAGCTTCAGGCGCAAGCGCTCGCAATTCCGCCGATCACAAATTACTACGTTG
>JBKPNP010000707.1:0-3844 GCA_046732775.1 Acidobacteriota bacterium | reverse complement strand
TTGCTCCAGTTGCCATTCGCATCTCGCCGGTAAGCATTGCCATCTCGGCCCGCGTAAACGTTATCGCCTTGCTTGCCGACAAAACCCTGTCCGCGGCGATTGATTATTCCGCCTTGTTCACCGCGGGTTACTCGCGTGGTGTTTCCGCTGCTGTCAGTGAAGCGCTTCGTGCTGGCCCAGTCGTCCCCGCGCTTCACCTGAGTGGATCCCCAACTACCGTAGACGCCGGAGCCTTGACGCGTTTGCGCGTAGTTACCAGTGCGCGGGTTGTAAGCCTGCGCCGCTCCGCGCGCGCCGTAAGGTCCGTAAGCAAAAGCGCCGCGCGCGTAGGTTCCAGTTGCCGGGTTGTAACGCGCGCCGTAACCGACACCGCCATATGGGCCGTAGATTCTCCCCGCGGTACCGTAAATTCCCGTGTACGGGTTGTACCAGGATCCGTAGCCATAGGTTCGCCAGTAAGGGTAGTAGATACCGCCGTAATAATAGGGCGGGTAATACCAACCAGTTCCCCACACGGCACAGCCCCAGCCAATCATCATGCCGGTGTAGCCGGCGACCGCCGCGTAGGTGACCCAATCGTCGTCGTCGTTATCATCCTTCTCAACCGTAACGTAAGTGACGTCGTATACCGGAGAGTTAGGTGGAATCTGATAGACCTCGGGTGGAATGTTCGTGGCCAGTGTCCATGCGCCCTTAGGACTATTCGACATGAACCAGACGCCCTGATAGCACATGTAATAGGTGTCGCCGAACTTGATGATTTCTTTGTCTGTGTTAACCGCGCGAAAGACTTGTGTCGGTGGAATAACTTCGAATTGCGGCTCGCCCTGGAAAGCGACGACAGGCGCTTTGATCTCTCGCTTATTGACGCGAGCGATTTGCGGTACCTGCGCCAGCAACACTGCCTCAGCCGCTTGCGGCGTTCCCGGCACGGAGGCAAGCACACGCGAGCGCGGATGTTCGAGCGAAATCTTCTTGAAGTCTTCGGGCAGGCTCGGCATAGCGAAAGTCCAGTTGCCATTCCAGTTCGGAGCCCGGAACCATCTGCCGGCTACCAGATAGAAGAGGGGACCATCTGTGCCCAGGGCAAACAGATCACTTTCGGTGTTGCTTACCCACAGCAAGCTGGTTCCGGGAACTGCAACGAGCTTCGGCGCCCCATCAATGTGGAGTAGTTCTGCGGGCGTGCTGCTGAAATAAACGCGCGGCACTTTCGTGAGCGGCTTGCCCGGCAGATTCAACACCACGTCTTTCCAATTGTCGTCAGCGGGAATCTTCTGAAAACTCTCGGGCAATTTGCCGGCCGCGGTCCAGGGTCCCTTCAGGTCTGTCGCTTTCAGCCACGACGCGTCATCACGCAGGTAATAAGTTTTAGTGGCCTCGTGTTGAAAGAGGTCCCAGTTGGTGTTAACGGCATACTGCAGCTCGTTATCCTTGATGGGACTCCAAATCGGATCGCCGTCGACAGCGAGCAGGATGGCCGGTGTCTTACTGAGAAAAATTAGCGGCGGATCAGCTTTCAGACCTTCAACGTTTTTGGGAATGATCTGACTGTTACTCACCTGCGAGAGCACGCGATCGAGTCCGATCACTCGTTCCTGATCGGGTATGGTTTTTTCGATCTCCGTGGTGATCTCGCGCGTCTGCTCTTTAGAAAGCGTTTGGAAGTTGGCCTCTGAGATTTTGAGGGTCGAAAACTTTACCAACCGCTCGTGCAAAGCGACTGAAGTGTCAGCTTCGATAGTGATGGTTCCAAGCGTCGGCTTTTCCTCTCCCTTTGGCACATACGAAACGGCCGCGCGCGCCACCATGTGCTTTTGATTTTCCCAGCTGGCAACCTGTGGCTGAAAAATCATGATTTGCGCTTCGTTCGGCAGGCTATACCCGCGCGGCCAGCCACCATCGGCGGCTTGTTGGATTGACTGAGGGCGGGCGCGTCGCGTCGGCGCCGGGCTTTGGGCCTTACCGACGATTAGCGCCGGCAAAACCAACGCGCAACACATCAGCAAAGTGAGTGGGATTGAAAAATGACTTCGTCTCATGCCGCTCCAACCTTCGTCGTTTCGCTACCAGCAGCGCCGCCTGCCTCTGCGTCAACATGATTTCAAAGTTATTTTGGCTGGCGGTCGTAAGAGAGGTAACTGTCAGTTTTTACAGGCGGCTTTTGGAGTGCGGTTGCGTCGGCGGTGGCGTTCACTCCTTTGGAGTGCGGTGACCTGTCACCGCTTTGGTTTTCGCTGCGACCTGTCGCAGCGCTCGTCGTGGGTACCCAGCACAATTGCAACATGGCTCCAGCGGAGCCAATTGTTTACAGAAATCGGTTAGCGTACTGGACCGCGCTCCAGGGCAATGTTTCACACGCAAAATTTCGCTCCGCTGGAGCGACCATGTTTGTTTGCGTTTCGGTTCTATAAACATTTCGTCCCTACGGGACGGGCACGCGCGGCAGCCAGTGGCGTGCTTTGGCGAGGCGACGCGGCACGGGGCAGTAGCCCGACAGTTATGGAGGGCTACGTTGCCACTCAATCGATAGTATCTTGAGGATTGGGAAGTCGCCGCGAAGAAAAGGTGTCAAGCTACCGCACTCCAAAAGCTAGCGTGGCAAATCGATTAGCCGGTCGAGTATCAGCTTGTAAGGATCCGAAGACACTCTGATGTGACCATAGAAGGGCCGGTCGTTGAATACGATCATGAAGAGCAGCATTGCCAGAAAGCCGGCCATCATAGAAATCAAGATCCAGTGAAGCCTCCAATCTTCAATCTTATAAAAGTAGGCAACGCTGATGCTGAGGACGGCGCCCACCCAAATCACCGCCCACATCACACCGGACAACTTGTGGTCGACAGCATCGATACGCAATCTTCGGTACGAGATTAGTTGGTTGTAAGCAGAGAGTGTTTCGCTATGCAGTGCCTCCTGCCCCGGCGTTCCCGGTTCGAAGGTATAAAGTTTTGCCTGGAGCGCATCCATGATTACCCGGCCGCCGTCCAGCACCTGACCACGGCCTTCTTGTTGCGCGGGCCACGCTTGTTCGATTACGAACGCGGCATACTCGCGCAGCTTTCCTTGCAACTCACCCCGTAGCGGTTGGGGATAGCCACTTACATCTCGATACAGCGCGCCAATTGCGGCAGCCTCCTGCGATACCAGTTCCGAGGCCTGCGAGTTGGTGGTCCACACGCCCACCGCGATTAACCCGATGGTAATGCCATAAAAAACCCCGATTGCCTGCACTGTCCCGCTGACCGCCTCACTAACATCGTCGTTATAACGCAAACGCGGAATCAGAAACCGCCGGCACAAATACAGACCACCGAGCGCTGTGATCTCGATGAAGGTCACCATGAGCAGCCCTGCGTATAACGGTTGAAGTTGGTAGAGCCAGTCGGGCATATGGGTTCGCGCTCAATTCGCTTGAGCAGCTGAGGCAGCAGTGTGACCAGTCGCGTAGAGTTCGTCGTCGCTGCCGCCGATACCTTGCAAGTCGCCGGCGTCCGCTAATTGTTGATCTTCCAAATCAGGAAATGATCGCTTCGAGGACGTCGCCAGCAAAGCGGCTTCTTTGTGCAGCACCGCATGTCGTCGTTCAGGCAAGGTCGCAAGCAAGTCCTCAAGCATCGCATGCAGACGGCGCTGAACCTGAATACTGTCGTGACCGTAATGCCTGATCTCGGTGGTGCCGAGAACCACGAAGTCTTCCCAGTTCGGCGTGCGATATAAAAGCCGAACGCGACCTGCGCGATCCACTTCTGTGCCTTCCGCCAGATAGCGTTTGCCGATGTCTCGCAGCAGGTGGTGAAGCTGGTCGATCGCGAGAACAGCGGTGGTGGGATCGTTTATGGC
>JBKPNP010000706.1:0-3827 GCA_046732775.1 Acidobacteriota bacterium | reverse complement strand
AATAAGGCAGCATGCCGATGATTTCGTCAGTCTCGCCGCTGTTGCTGAGAATCATCACGGCGTCTTCCGAATTAATGATACCGATGCCGCCGTGCAGCGCGTCGGAAGGGTGCAGGTAAAGCGCCGCGGTACCGGTGCTTGTCATCGTCGCTGCGATTTTCTGCGCGATTATCCCTGACTTGCCAACGCCGAGAATCACGATCTTACCCTGGCAAGCCGCCAGCAGCTCGACTACATGATCAATCGCGGCGGGCTGCAAACGCGCAACAGTTTTCGCGATCGCCTCCGACTCCAAACGCAACACGCTCTGCACTTCGGCACAATAGTTTTTATCAGTCACTTGTATGTTGATATACGACCACGCGCGGGTTTTGCAAGTTGATTCCGAGCTCTTCCGTTCTGATTCGTAACGCAAACTGTTAGTTTGCGATCGTTGAGTAGCATTCAACGCCGGCCGCAAACTAACAGTTTGCGTTACCAGAACCAGACAAAACACATTCAGATAGACAACCTCTGCGGCCTCAGATATAGTTCGATCCCTCCAAAGCAATTTAACGATTCTGCAAAGTTTGTAACGCAAACTGTTAGTTTGCGATCGTTGAGTAGCATTCAACGCCGGCCGCAAACTAACAGTTTGCGTTACCAGAACCACACAAAACACATTCAGATAGACAACCTCTGCGGCCTCAGATATAGTTCGATTCCTCCAAAGCAATTTAACGATTCTGCACAGTTAGGAATTCTGAGATGGGCTTGCTCAATTTTCTGCCGCGCGAAGAGCAGTACTTTGATCTCTTCATTCAGATGACGCACTACATCTCCGCCGCCGCGCGCGAGCTCAAGGAGATGCTCGCCGACAAGAACCACGACTACGCGGAATATGCGCAACGCATCAAGGGACTCGAGCACGCCTGCGACGAACTTACGCACAACGTTTCGACACGTTTGAATAAGTCGTTTATCACCCCCTTCGATCGCGAAGATATCTACACGATGTCCACCGCGCTGGACGACATAGTCGACCTCATCGACGACGCAGCGCGCGCGATTATCATCTTCGATGTTCATGAGATTACGCCCTACGCGCAGGATTTTGCGGACGTCATCGGGCGTATGGCCGATCAACTGAAAGAGATTGTCGCCACCCTGCAAAAACCGAAGAACGTAACCCAACGGCTGGTGGAAATTCATCGCCTCGAAAATGAAGGTGACGATATTTACCACGCCGCCATCGCCGCGCTGTTTCGCGATTCACACGATGCCCTGACGGTGTTGAAGTGGAAAGAGGTTTACGAAAAACTCGAAGCGGCCGTCGATCGCTGTGAGAACGTCGCCAATATAATCGAAAGCGTGATCATCAAGCATACCTAAGAACAATGATAAGTTATGAGTGATGAATTATGAGTTGGGGTTCCGCGAGGCGTCTAAATTCATAGTTCGTTCTTCATAATTCATAATTAATTTAAATGACCGCTACTTTTGCCTTCGTCCTAATCCTCATCGCGCTCGCGTTGGTTTTTGATTACATCAACGGTTTCCACGACGCGGCTAATTCGATTGCCACGATCGTTTCCACGCGCGTGCTCTCGCCCGGAATCGCCGTGGTGTGGGCGGCATTCTTCAATTTCATCGCCTTCGCCGTTTTCGGCACCCGCGTCGCGAAAGCGATTGGCGATGGCGTGCGCATGGATCTGATTAGCCCTGATCTGCGGCTTTATGTGCTCATGTGCGCGCTCTTGGGCGCGATTATCTGGAATCTGATCACGTGGTACCTGGGGCTACCTACGTCCAGTTCACACGCGCTGCTGGGCGGTTACGCAGGCGCTGGCGTGGCAGCCTTTGGCGGTATTCACGGGCTGCTGAAAACAGATGTGTGGTTACGCACCATCAAGTTCATCGTGCTGTCTCCGCTGATCGGAATGTTGCTCGGGTTCTCCCTGATGGTTGCGGTACATTGGATCTTTCGTCGCGCAACGCCAAAGACGGTGGATAAATTCTTCCGCAAAGGCCAACTCTTGTCGGCCGCAGCGTTTTCCCTGGGCCACGGTGGTAACGACGCACAAAAGACCATGGGCATCATCACCGCAGTCCTCGCGGCAGGTGGAATTCTGGCGTACGGCGAAAAAGGAACAATCCCACCCATTCCGATCTGGGTCGTACTGATTGCGCATGCTGCCATCGCGCTCGGCACGCTGTCAGGCGGCTGGCGTATTGTGCACACGATGGGTTCCAAGATAACGAAGCTGAGACCGATCGGCGGCTTTTGCGCAGAGACCGGGGCTGCCATCACGCTCGCCTATGTGACTCTTACGGGAACGCCGGTATCGACGACGCATACCATCACGGGAGCGATTGTTGGGGTGGGCGCCACGCGCAGGCTGTCGGCGGTGAAGTGGGGCGTGGCCGGAAGAATTGTCTGGGCCTGGGTACTGACGATTCCGGCAGCGGCACTCATCGCCGCGCTCTCGTTTTGGGTCGTACGCGGCGTGCTGCACCTCGCGGGGTAAGATTTACCTCGGTGCAGCTTGTTTAGCCGTCAGCATTCCGCGATGGCTGCGGTCTTGGGCCGCCGGTGCGCGGCAAGTCTTCGACTTGCCGTCGATTGCTTCTCTTTATCTGGTCTCCGACCTATCTCCGCCAGACAATTTGATCCCGATCAATTCGCAACGGCTCATCTTCTTCGGGGGTGGCACTCCACCATCGCGCACTCGACCAGCGATATTCCTGCGCTCGCTCTACCAAGCCAGCGCCCACTGGATTGAGGTGAATGTAGTTCACCTTCTCCATGAACTTTGACTCGCTGGTTACCAGAAATACGTCTGAGTCATGTTGCCACAATGAGAAGCGATGCTTACGTTTCCAATCAAAGTGTTGCAGCTTTCGCAGTGAACTCTGAAAGTTGTTTTCTTTGAGATAATCGATTGCGCGACGCGCGATAATTCCCTTGATGTACTTGAGCACTATTGAGGGTTCTTTGGGAGAGTCAGTCAGGAGATGCAGATGGTCCGGCATCAGGACATAGGCGAACAGTAGAAATCCACACGATGATCGTGCCTCATCAATCGCACTACAGGTAACTGCCTTCATCTCATCATTCTGAAAAATCGGTAAGCGATCCTTTCCGACAGCGGAAATGAATAGGGAGGGGGTATCTAGTGAAATTCGATAAGACATACCAGGGTCGGAGACCCTGCAATACTTGAGGAACCTTTTCGGCAAGTCAAAGACTTGCCGCGCACCGCAGGTCAGAGACCTTAAAAGGAATTTGGTAAGGGCGCGTGAGATGGTTGGGCACGTTGTGTTATCTTTGGGGAAATAAAGATTGCCCGCGTAGCTCAGTGGATTAGAGCGTTCGCCTCCGGAGCGAAAGGTCGCAGGTTCGACCCCTGCCGCGGGTACCAATCAACGCAGTTTCAACCCACGATAAATCAGAAACCCGAGGCAAGCGCCCAGCGTGTTGAGCAGCACGTCGTCAATGTCGACGGCCCGCGGGTTACCCACAAACCGCAGCGCAAACTGCAGCGTCTCAATCATCAGCGATAAAAAAAGCGCGAGTAGCAGCACGCGTTTCAGCGACCGGAACCGCGTGTCCACCAGCGGCAGCAAGATGCCCAGCGGCATGAAGAGCGCGACGTTGCCGAGTGTGTTGCGCAGGCAGAATCCCGTCACATGAGGATGCATTCGTTCGTCCTGGCGAAAGCAGCGAAACGAATAGTCGAGCGGGATCAGGTTGACGTGATTGGAATCGTTATTGAGACTGCGATTGAATGAAAGATGGGTCGGTACGACGGTTAGCGCCGCCACCACACATAAATAAACCAGCAGGA
>JBKPNP010000705.1:0-9656 GCA_046732775.1 Acidobacteriota bacterium | reverse complement strand
CAAAAAAGATTCAGCTGATCTGGTAGTAGTTCCTGAAACCTGCATACAGGGTTACACGTCGCTTGACTGGTTTCTCGATCGCGACGTCGCTCGTTGCGTGCTTCAGCCGCTCGATCAAATCATCGCCGCGACCGAGGGAATCACGGCCGTCGTCGGCACTGTGCGACCAAATGAGGCACCCACCGGCCGCCGGCTCTTCAACTCTGCAGCTATCATTCGTGATCGAAAGTTAGTGGGTTTTGCCGACAAGACACTGCTGCCGGAATACGACGTGTTCGACGATCCACGCTATTTTGAGCCGGCTCCGAAACGTGAACTCTTTCCTGTCAACGGCTGCAAGCTCGGCGTCGCAGTGTGTGAAGATTTTTGGAACGACAAAACGTTTTGGCGAGACCGGCTCTATCAACACGACCCGGCAGACGAGTTGATCGAACTGGGAGCCGAAGTCCTCATCTCGATCAATGCTTCGCCTTTCAACAAAAGCAAAATGGGTCAGCGTTGCGCCATGGTTTCGCACCGCGCGCGCTCTGCAAACCTCCCGATTGTTTTTGTGAATCTTGTCGGTGGCAACGACGGCGTTATTTTCGACGGCGCCAGCATCGTCTCCGACTGCAAAGGCCAAATTATTCTGCAAGCGCCGCCCTTTGAAGAATTCTTCGGCACGGTCGATCTTGACTGCGGCGTCGCCGATGAGCGGTGCCTCCCCGGCGACGATGTAGAGACGATTCAGAGTGCGCTTGTGCTCGGAATTCGCGATTACGCGCGCAAGAATCGCTTTACTACCGCGGTAATTGGACTGTCCGGTGGCATCGATTCCGCCGTCGTAGCCGTGCTCGCTTGCCAAGCACTCGGCGCGCAGAACGTCTTGTCGGTGATGATGCCTTCGCCCTATTCCTCGCGCTCAAGTGTCGACGATTCGGTTGAGTTGGGACGTCGACTCGGAATGAAAGTGATCGAGCACCCCATAACCAACGCGTTCAAAATGTTGGTAAACGAACTTAATTTGCCGCCTGCGACTGAGGTTTCCAGCTCACACGCTACCGAGAACTTGCAATCGCGTTTGCGTGGCAACATCCTCATGACTATCTCCAACGCCGAGGGTCGTTTGCTGTTATCAACCGGTAACAAATCGGAGTTGGCACTCGGCTACTGCACACTCTACGGCGACACGAATGGCGGACTTGCAGTGATTGGTGACCTCTTGAAAACCGAAGTTTACGCACTCGCGCGTCATCTCAATCGCGATCGTGAGATCATACCGGCAGCGATTATCGACAAGCGCCCGTCAGCCGAACTGGCACCCGGGCAATTTGATGATCAATCGCTCCCACCTTATGACGAGCTCGATCCGATTCTTAAAATGTATTTTGAACAGAAGGCCACGCCCGAGGAAATCATTGCCGTGACGAACAATGCAGGGATGGTTTACGACATTCTGAATCGGGTTGAATCACCGGCGAACGAGTTCAAGCGGCGTCAACTTCCACCAACGCTAATCATCTCGCGCAACGCTATTGGCATTGGCAGGCGCCGGCCAGTGACACATCGTTACCGCCGTCCGACGCAGTGCTAGTTCGTAACGCAAACTGTTAGTTTGCGTAGTGAATGACTTGCTCAGATTACGCTGAACGCTTCAGAACAGTTCCTCCGCCAGCGAGACGATGATGCCCCCAGGGCCTCGCATGTAACACAGCCTGTACTTGTCCTCGTACTGAGCCACCTCGCCGATGAGCTCCCCGCCCGCAGCGCGCAGGCGCGCAACAGTGTCGTCGACGCTTTCAACTGTAAACATCACGCTCCTCAGACCCAATGTGTTCGGCGGTGCGATCGCCGGCTCGCTCTCGATCAGTTTTGGATTGCGAAACTTCGTCAGCTCGAGCTTGCCGTGCCCATCCGGCGTTCGCATCATGACGATGTCGACCTGAACATTTTCGATCCCGTTGACGCGATCCACCCACGGGCCCTCTATCGGCATTTGCCCTTCGATGGTCATGCCGAGCGCAGTGAAAAAAGCGGTAGCGGCTGCCAGGTCGTCGACGACGACGCTGATGTGATCCAACCTCTTGATTGTCATTTCGCTAGTATAACAAAGGCCTGGTGCGCGCCGATCGAGGGGCTACTGGTACGAACGGGGGCAAGCCCGCCTTCCTGACCGTGAGACTTTCAGAGTTGCGTCAGCGGACTTTCAGAGTTTAGTCATTAGCGACTTTGTGAGGCATTCGATCTACAACTTGTGGTCAACTCTGAAAGGTAAGCAAGGCGGCTTGGCCCCCGCTCTTTCCTTACTCAACAACTCTAAGACTCATCCCGCATAACTTGCATAGACGGTCTTTACTTTGTCCAGAAACTCGCGACGGTCGACGATGTGATAGAGCTTAACCTTGCCCGCGCCGCCGGAAATTTTTTCAATCACCTGCTCCAAAACTTCAAATTGATCCCCGGCCACAATCCCCTGCGCCTCGAGATACCCGCCATAACGCAAGCGCCGGATCAATTCCTGTAACGTCAGTCGTCCTTCCAGCGTCTGTCCACCGTGAACGTGCGAGCGGCTCACGAGATACTGAACTATCAACACCTCGTTGTAGATTTGCGGCGCGAGAAAAAGCCGGCCGCCGTCTCTAGCCCAACCCTCCGCCAGTCTTTGCGAACGACGAACGCTGCGCACACCGTCAAAAACCGTAGCCCAGTCGGTCTTTGGCTCGTGACGCGCGAGGTAGGCGCGCGTGCTGTCGAGCAACCAACGACTATCGTCAACCTCCAGGTTGTGTCCTAACGTGTCGAGCCATTCGAAGAAAGTGGTGCGCCTGTCAGATTTAGTTTCAATAACCTGAAACTGCCCGTCCTTCTGTGGCAGAGACTTGGTTAACTTGCGCCGTGCAACATCAGTAGCCTTGTCGCCTTCGATCCGCATAGTGTCGAAGCGAGCGTGCCAACGACTGGCAGAATTGCAGTAAGGACAGCGTGGCTTTTTTTCCTCAGAATCAAAGAAAGGTGGCGAGGCGGTTGCGGCTGTCAGTTCCGCCACGGTTGGAGAATATTTTTTAATTTCTGAATACAGTGCGCGGGGCGAGTCCAATCTGTTTCGTGAAGATATCAAAGGTGCATGACAGGCAAACGATGGTCGAGTATTCCGTCACACTTCCGGGCGGAAATTCGCTGAGGTCTGGTTCCTTTTTCTTTTTTGCGCCCGGCATGGATGAACTGTTTGGAGTGCGGTGACCTGTCACCGCTTTAAGAGGTCGCGACCTGTCGCGACCGCGTTACGGTAGACCCGATCGAGGACCTGGGCGACAGGTCGCCCAGAAAACAAAGCGGTGACAGGCCATCGCACTCCAAAAGTCGCCTTTATGACATCAGTTGAGTGCAACCAGCGCCGGTGCCAGCTCCACATCAGTATGTCCGACAGCCAAATCCAACTCCGCTTCTACATCGCCCGCCATTGCCTTCAGTTTTTTGAAGTCAAACAGCTTGTGATCCAACAAATGTGACGGCACCGTGTTGCCGAGGGCGGTTAACATCGAGCTGCGAATATTGGGAATGTCCTTTTCCAGATCCGTAATCAGGCGCTGGATGCGCGCTCGCTGCAAATTCGGTTGCGAACCGCAGAGGTCACAAGGAATGATCGGAAACTGCTGCGCCGCGGCAAACGCGGCGATATCCGCTTCGCGACAATACGCGAGCGGGCGAATAACTGTATTGCGACCGTCGTTCGAGCGCAGCACCGGCGGCATCGCCTTCAGAGTGCCGACAAAGAAGAGGTTGAGCAGGAAAGTTGTGATGATGTCGTCGGCGTGATGACCGAGCGCGATCTTGTTGCACTGCTCTTCAACTGCGATGTTGTAAAGAATGCCGCGACGCAAGCGCGAACAAACTGAGCAAAACGTTTTTCCTTCGGGCACTAAACGCTTCACAATCGAATAAGTGTCTCGCTCAACGATGCGATGCCTGACGTTCCGCGATTCCAGGTAAGCGGGCAAAACGTCAGCCGGAAAGCCGGGCTGTTTCTGATCGAGATTTACGGCCAGCAGATCGAACCGGACGGGCGCGCGTCGCTGCAGATCAAGGAGCAGGTCAAGCATGGTGTAACTGTCCTTGCCGCCAGACAAGCAAACCATGATGCGATCGCCGTTCTCGATCATTCCGAAGTCTTCGATGGCATTACCAACCGCGCGCAGAAGCTTCGTCTTTGTCTTGTTTTCTTCAGCCATCAGTTCACAGGATGCCACGCGCTATTCCGCTCTGACAAACACGGTTACGGATCGCCCTTGACTGCACAACGATACCAATAAATAATACGCGCTCATCGAATATCCGACCTGGCTGTTCCTCGTTCTAAATTCTCCAAGGAAGAAGGAAAAAACGCGAAAACGAACTTTCGTCTCCCTGCTCGCACTCTGCGTTGCTCTGCTGTTTCCCTTGATTGTAGCTTACAGCGCCGGCGGCCGCATCGAAGGAAAAGTTACGGATCCGAAAGGCGCCGCAATAGCCGGCGCATCCGTGACAATTACTGACGATGCCAATAATCGAAAGTTCACCGCAGTCACCGACAAGGAGGGGCGTTACAAGGCGGAAGGTTTACCAGCGGGTGTTTACACAGTCGTCATTTCGGCGACCGGATTCGTTCAGGCGCGCCAGGACACGATCAAGGTTGAAGACGGCGCGACGGTGCCGCTGGATCAGCGCCTGGAAATTTCGGCTATCGAAGCGAGCGTCGAAGTTGCCGCCGCGGGTTCAAAGGGCAACAACGATCCTGTTTATGCAAACCTGAGAACGCTGGGGAGGACCGCTCAGGATTTTTCCGCAGCCTACGCGACGGTCAACAATCTCATCCTGATTAAAGAAGGCGCCGCTTTTAATCTCAAATCCGGCGAACTGTATTTTCTAGCGCCCGTCGAAGGTCGCTACACCGCAGCGGTGTTTATCGGCGACGGCGAATTTGCCCTCGCTCCGCCAACTGAGGCCGAACGAAACAGCCTGCAACTTTTTACCAACGAACCATCGATCACCGAACAGTTCACGACGCTCACCATTCGCTTCACTGACAAAACTTACGACCAGGTGAAAGCCTCGCCTGCTGTACACATGGGAACCGGGGGCCCGCAAGCCACGCGAGCGAGCGACCTCTTTCGCGAGAATCAACTCTTGTTGCGCAAACGTCTGCGAGACAACAGCGAGTTGCGCGTCCTCGCTGACCTTTACGCCCCTGAGCGTCCCGGATTCTTTTACGCGTTCATCAACGGCAAGCGTTACAGCAAACTTGTCTACGCCTTTAATCCGCTCGGTATTCCCGAAGTGTCTCCGGAAGAGGTGTTGCTCTTCAGCTACGGCGAAGAAGATGGCGGATTCTGGTCGGCGTTTCATCGCATTCAGGAGTACAACGCGGGCACGGCGAGTAGTTCAGAGGATCATCGCTTAATCGACCTGACAAAGCACGAAATTGACGGTTCGATAAAGGGCACGCGCCTCACTGCCACTGACCGGCTGACGTTTAAAGCGCTCGCGCCGGGACGGGTCGTGCTGTTGAGCTTATTCGGACCGTTAAGGGTCAGTCGGGTACTGGACGAGCAAGGCAAGGAGTTGAACTTTGTTCAGGAAGCTAAGGATGAAGATTCCGACTTCGGCATCATCATGCCGCAATCACTCGAAACCGGAAAAAGCTACAGCCTGACCGTGCAATACGAAGGCAACGACGCGCTGCGTGATTCCGGCGGCGGCAATTTCATTCTCATTCCGCGCTCAACCTGGTATCCAAATAATGGTGGTACGCAATTTGGCGATCGCGCGATCTTCGACGTCAGCTTTCGTTTTCCCAAGAACATGACGTTCGTCGGTACCGGGGCAGCGATCACGCCTGACACCCGCGACGGGGATCAGAGTTTGGCCAAGTGGTCGAGCGGCACCACTGAGCTCGCCGTAGCCGGCTTCAATTACGGCAGGTTCAAGAAGAAAGAACTTGCCGACGCGGAGACGGGATACAACATTGAGTTTTATGCGAACGAGGAAGTGCCTGACGAGATTAAACAGATCCAACTGGCGATAGAACAGGCCGAGCGCGAAGGTGTAAATACGATGACGACGCTCGGTTCGATCTCCACCACCAAGATGGCGGAAGTTGCCATCTCCGACGCGCAGAACGCCACTCGTGTCTACAACGCCTATTTCGGCAAACTTCCCTACAAGCGAATGGCGATGACGCAACAGCCGGCCGCCAACTTTGGCCAGGCATGGCCGACGCTGATCTTCATGCCTTACACCGCATTCATCGACGGCACCCAACGCGCGCAACTAATGGGCGTGCGTGGCGGCACCGATAATTTCTGGCGTTACGTTGAGCCTCACGAAATTGCACATCAATGGTGGGGACACATCATCGGTTGGAACAGTTATCGCGATCAGTGGATGAGCGAGGGCTTTGCCGAGTTTTCCGCGTCGCTTTACGTTTGGTACATACGCAAAGACATCAACAAGTTCATCGACTTCTGGGAAGACCAGCGACAGCGAATCATCACGCCGACAAGATTCACTCGCGACCGCAAGCCTTACACAGTAGGTCCGGTCACACAGGGCTATCGTTTGAACAGCGGCAAGACCGGTGGCGCTTACCAGTTTCTGGTTTATCCGAAGGGCGCATACATCCTCCACATGATTCGCATGATGATGTATCAACCGGGTGAAGGTGATGCGAAGTTTCAGGCAATGATGAAAGACTTCGTCCAAACTCATTTCAACCAGGACGTGTCAACCGAAGACTTCAAACAAATTGTTGAGAAACACATCACGCCGGCGATGAACGTGCAGCAAAACGGCAAGATGGATTGGTTCTTCAATGAGTATGTCTACGGCACGGAGATGCCGAGCTACCGTTTTGACTACCAACTCAACGGCGATGTGCTGTCCGGAAAGATCACGCAGAGCGGTGTGTCGAATAACTTTGCCATGCTCATTCCGCTATACGCAGACTTTGGAAAGGGTTGGACAAAACTGGGTTCGGCGACGCTAGTCGGCAATACCAGCCTGGATGTTAAGGATTTGAAGCTGCCGGCGAAACCGAAGAAGGTTGCGATTTGTGCGATGAACGATGTCCTGGCCGTCAGCATCCAGAACGGTAAGTGAAGCTTAGCGTTTTGCGTTGTTTAGCACGGGCCGTAAGAAATTACGCGAAGTAGCGGTTAAAGCTTGTGGTCCAAGGTAGTGCTGTGATAACTTGCGCGGCACTTTAGCGCTTCGTCTCGGCATCTTCGTGATTTCCCACCTGTCCGGGTGAAGCTCTCCCACAAAAGCAATCGGAAAAACAAGGGGGCAAGTAGAGTCTGTGATCGGAGGGCCGAATTGTGTTTCAGCCTGGGCACGAACCCGACCGGCGCCATAGTCATGAACCGCCGAACCGTAGCGTCACTTCTCAACGATTAACCACTGCGGTGGCTGCGGTTGCGCTCGCTCCTGCGCCGGCGCCGGAACAAATATCTCCGCCGCCCTTCGCAACGGCGACGGCGACGAGCGACGTAAAGAAGCATCAGACGCGCATGCCGGTGATCACGGGCGAGGCTTACTACAAGGGAATGTTACCCGTCGATGGCATGCTGGTCGGACAGATAACCGGTAACAACGGCAGCCTCGGTGTGAAACAGAAAGCCGGATCCGTTTTCGCTTCGCAACCTGAACTCGCGGGCGAAATAAAATTTGCGGACATGGTCAGGGTCAACGGTCACATTGCCGGCACAGTTTATTCAAGCACTGGCACCTTGATAGTTGATAGCAGTGCCCGAGTAGATGCGCAGATCGATGTGGCAGTCGCCGTAATCGGCGGCACGGTTTATGGCGACATAGTGGCGCGACAACGAATTGAGCTAGGCCCGTGCGCAAAAATTTACGGCAACATCTGGACTCGTTCACTGGCGGTGAAAGACGGAGCGTTCTTTGACGGTGTGTGCACCATGATCGAAGAGCCGGTTAGCCTCAGCTGACTGCCGCCGTCGATCGCACTTTGAGAATTTGTACTGACATCGGCACAGGCAGCTGTGCTCGTTTTCCCCGGAGGCGACAGCTTTGGAATTGACTGCCCCTGATACCTCATTCGATCCCGCCGCGCATTTTGGCGAATGGCTGCAAGCGCTCGAGGATTTTCGCAATCGCACACTGGAAACAGTTCGCCCCACGATCTATCTGCATGATGGCGATCCTGATTTTGCCGAACTGCAAAGTCTCGAAGACGAGCTTCCTGACGAGATCGAATCCGAGGGAACACTCGTGGTCACCGAGTTCGGTAGGCTGCAAGCGAACGTCGCGGTGACAGTCGCAGTCGTTGACGGCGTCTTCAAAGGTAAAATTACGGCGTCCGAACATGTGATCCTCGAAAATCACGCGCTCGTCATCGGCGATATCAATACGCCGGCGTTGACGATTCGCGGCGGCGCTATCCTCGAAGGCCAATGCTACTTCGAACCGCGACGCCCGGCGGCTGTTGATCCGCCGTCGTGGGAGCGCCCGGGATGGCAGGCGTTGAAGGTAGGCTTTGCCAAAGTCTGGCGTGGTCGAGCGTCTAATTAACTCGAACCTCGTGATCACAATTCACTCAAGCAAGCACCCGCATTACATTTGCGTTGCAAAGGTAGACATCGAAACAAATGATTGTCTATTATGTGTTCCCCGCTTCTGGGCGGTTTTACTTGTTCAGCGCAGTCATCAGGACTGACAATCCACAACACTAAGGCACGCGCGTAGTTTTCGTTACTCTACCGTCTCCGATGGCAACTGTGACCGGAATCCCGCGGCCCCCAACTAACGGAGGTTTATCAATGCTTAGGATAGGAAAGAAAGAGTCTGCGGAAAACGAAGTTACCGCTACCGAAAAGCCCGATGTGTCGCCCTACACGACCCCCAGAAACTACAATTCGTACCAAACACCAACCCCTGAAGTGAAACCGGCTGCGCCCGAGTATACCCAGGCGCCGTCGAAGGCGATGACGGAGAGCGAATCGCTCGCACGCGAAATTAAAGAAGGTAACTTGAGCGGCTTTGTCGGCGGTGGCACCGTGGTTACCGGTGAAGCGAATTTCAAAGCCATGATGCGCGTTGACGGTCACCTGTCCGGAAGAGTTAACTCCGCCAGCGGCACCTTGATCGTAGGCGCGAATGGCAAGGTTGACGCCAACATCGAAGTTGCCGTGGCTGTGATTCACGGCACTGTGAATGGCGACATTATTGCGACCCAGCGCCTCGAGCTCGGCCGGGCCGCGAAGCTCAACGGTAACATTCAAACCGCGTCTCTGATGATCGAACCCGGCGCGCTCTTCGAGGGCAGCTGCAAAATGATTAAAGTCACTGGCGTAAAGAGCAAGGCAAATGGCCGTGACGACCAGCCGCTCGATACGAACATCAAGTCGAGTGCTGCACCCGAAGCGCCCGAGATCGAAAACATCTCGAGCGTCGCCAGCTAGAGTTTCTTGTGGCAGTCAAGCTTAGCGCCTCGCTCTGAAAAGGGCGGGGCGCTTTGTTATGCGGGCCTGATTCCAATCGCACCTTGACATAAACCGCTTGCCTGCACGATACATAGATGAGTCCCCTTCGTCAGTAATTCAAATCCTTAAGATCGCGCTCCAGCTCTGTTCCCATGTCTCCCGACCGTTACGAACAAATCATGCTCCCAACTTCCAAAA
>JBKPNP010000704.1:0-2283 GCA_046732775.1 Acidobacteriota bacterium | reverse complement strand
CGTTCTCGCCCTTCCTCGGCCTGCACACTGTTCTCGCCACCTTCGTCGCGTTTGCCTTTCGCTTCAACAAAGTCGCGGTTTACAGCGGCACCTTCATCAACAACCCTTTTCTGACGCTCGTGCCGATCATCATTGCGTCCTACGCAGTTGGCGCTTTTCTGCTGGGACGTCCCTTGCAAATTCCGGCTAATGGCATCGAGCTGCTTTCGCATCCGCACCCGCTTACCGCCGGTTATTATCGGGAATTGCTGCGCGAGAGCGGCGACATTGTTTGGCCGTTCGCCGTCGGCGGCATGACGCTTTCAGTCGTTTGTTCGCTTATTGCTTATCCAGTAACATCCTCGCTGTTGCGCGCGCATCGCAAGTCGAAAGAGCGAAATAAAGAGACCTGAATTGCGGGTGGCATCCGTTTTACGCGTGCGCCGCATCTGTACATTTCCCCGTTCGCCATTACCGCGGCGCCGCTGTATCAATGTTCCGAACTTTTATGACGAAGACCATTGCATTATTCAACCTGGTGGCGGCCGTGACCCTGGCGGGTTACGCGCAGACGGCGGCTCAGAAACAAACCCCCGCCACCGCTAGTGCGCAACGACAAGTAGTTCCTCAGCGATCCAACAACGATTTGAACCTATCGGACTACGGCGTCAGCCTGGACGTTGAACCGCGCCTCATTGTGATGATGGCGGCGCTAGAGGCGGCCGGTTTTGATCCTTTGCCCACTAATGCCGAGCCATCGCTTTTTCGCGCGCAAGTGCGGAAGGACTTGTCGCAGCTCGATCCTGATCTGCGGCGACGTCTGCGCAGTTTTTACGACCGAAACAAATTGCCCGCGCCGGCCACGCCGGCCGATCAGGCTGCTCGCTATGTTTCGTTAGCCTTCGTGCTTGGCCCGGCGCCATTTTTTGACGCACCTGCTCGCTCTGACGAATTGCCTTCCAGTTTGCTGGAGGTGTTGGATTTCGCGCCGTTAGTCAAAGAGTTTTACCGGGCCGCGAAAATGGAAGAACTGCTGCCGGTTTACATCAAAGCTTATCAGGCTGAAAGCGATCGGCTGCGACGTCCGACGGCGGACATGGTCAGCAGCGTGTTGAACTACCTGCACACGCGACCGATAACCGTCTCGATTGAGCGCGTCGCCGTGAGGCCGACGGTGACGCCGAAGAAAAATGCGCCGAAGCAATATTCCACTCGTGAACGTCAGCGGCGCTTTTCCGTAGTTCCTGATCTGCTGGGAGCGACCGGCGCGATCAACTTTCGCGTGATTGGCGACGACTATTACGCGGTGCTGCCACAGGGAACCGATCCGGCATCGTCGGAGCTCCGGCGCGGCTATCTGCAGTACGTGGTCGACCCGCTGGTGTTGCGCTTCAATCGCGAAATCGCCGAACGGCGCGAGCCAATCAAAGCGATCATCACTGAAAGAGAAAAAGCCGGCGCCACGATTAGCCCTGATGTTTTCCTGGCGGTGTCGCGTTCACTGGTAGCCGCGGCGGATGCCCGGTATGAAGAGGCCAGACGACTCGAGAACTTGCGCACGGAAGCGAATGTGAAGTTGGCGGCGGCAAAGGACGACGCGAGCCGCGTGGCAATTTCGCGCGAGTTTGCGGCAAACGGGAAACTCGCCGAAGAGGAAACTATTGCGCGGCTGGCAGACGATTACGAACGCGGTGCGATACTCGATTTCTTTTTTGCCGACCAACTGAAGGGCATTGAAAGCTCGGGATTCGACGTGGCCAGCTTTTTCGCTGACATGGTGGCTTCGTTCGATCCGGTTCGTGAGGCCAAACGCTTGACCGAACACGCCGAAGCGCGCCGTCACGCGTTAGCCGCACGTGAAGCGCGTTTGGCTGCGCGTCGTGCTGAAGCGGTAACCCCGATCTATACCGAGGCCGAAGCTGCGAAAGCGGCAGCGCTCGTGAAGAACCTTGGCGACATCGAACAATTACTTAAGACCAAAGACTACACCACCGCTGAAACGCGACTGAAAGATCTGTTGCGGGAAAATTCACGCGAGCCGCGAATCTTTTTCGCGCTGGCACAAACCGCCAGCCTCGCCGCTTCCGATGCGATCGATGAAGACGTCCAGGCAGAGCGGCTGAATCGAGCGTTGGGAAACTATCGACTGGCTGTCGAGGCTGCCTCACCGGAAACCGATCGAGCATTGATTTCGCGCGCACACGCGGCGATGGGCCGCATTCACGCGTTCCTCGAACACAGTGCCGAAGCGTCTCAGGAATTCGACGCGGCTATCAAGATTGGCGACGTTCCGGGCGGAGGCTT
>JBKPNP010000703.1:0-1392 GCA_046732775.1 Acidobacteriota bacterium | reverse complement strand
CTTGCGCTCGCTGAGACGGCCAGGGACATGAACAGTAAGTACAAGGAGACCAGTGAAGCGGGCCTGGCTTTGTCAGTTGTTCTCTGCTGATACGTACTCAGGCGCGGCTGGGAGCGCAGGCATCTTGGCTGCTGCTTGCATGGCCAGGAACGTTGAGGCAGACAAGATATCTGCGCTCCCAGCAGTTCAGTGCTTTCTTTGTACTGGCCAAATGGATTCAATCTTCGGCCTGGAAAGGAATTGCGCGACTACTCGGTTTAGCTAACTGAGTTTGAAGTCCCCACGTCGCGCAACTTCCTAAGTCGTCAACCAGTGTCTCTCCTCTGAGCGGGCTATTCGACCGTCCGCTCCACAGGATGGTTGTGTGGCTCAAGCAGTTTCCACTCACATCAACGAAGTAACCGCGCCTCGGGTGAGAATGGCGGTCGTCGTCTGGCTGTTGACGGCCGTTTTCTATTTTTACCAGTACGCCTTACGCTCGGCGCCGGCTGTGATGATGCCGCAGTTGTCGGATGCTTTCGGCCTCAGCACAGCCGGCGTCGCCTCACTCGTCGGCCTTTTCTATTACGGTTACTCGCCCTTCAGTCTGGTGGCCGGCACGGCCATGGATCGCTTTGGACCGAGCCGGCTTGTTCCGTTAGCTGCCGGCATCGTCGGCATCGGCGCCCTCCTGTTCGCCACTGAAAGCTCAAACGTCGCCAGCGTCGGTCGCTTCCTGCAGGGCGCGGGCGGAGTTTTCGCCTTAGTTAGCGCGATTTACATCGCCACAAAAAACTTTCCCGCCTCGCAAGCTGCGACTCTCGTCGGCGCGACACAGATGTTTGGCATGGCGGGCGGCGCCGCCGGCCAGTTCCTCGTCGGGCCGATGATTGGTCGTGGTCTCGCGTGGAACCATTTCTGGGTTGGTATGGGAGTTGGTGGTTTGGCCATCGCAGCCTTGTTGTTTTTTCTAATACCGGAAGAAGAAATGAGTGTCGCCGCAAGCGGCGGACTCAGGAGTGTTCTTAACGCGCTCGCCACCGTCTTTAAAAACCCGCAATCGATCCTGTGTGGACTAATTGCCGGGTTGTTGTTCATCCCCACCACAATCTTCGACATGATTTGGGGCGTGCGTTATCTGCAGGAAGCGCATGGCCTCGACTATGGGTCAGCGGTAATGCGTTCAGCGACAGTTCCCATTGGTTGGATCATCGGCTGTCCGCTGCTCGGTCTCATTTCAGACCGCATTGGCCGGCGCAAACCTGTGATCGTCGCGGCCGCTCTCGTGCTGCTCGCCACCATGGCCTGGATCCTTTATGGCCGCACCGATGTATTTCCACCTTACGTGCTCGGTCTCATCGCCGGCATCGCTTCCGGCGCGGCGATGTTGCCTTACTCAATCATCAAGGAAGC
>JBKPNP010000702.1:0-2445 GCA_046732775.1 Acidobacteriota bacterium | reverse complement strand
GTTGTAACAGTTCAGCGCTTTCGATCGTTATGGCGGCACTCGGAATCTTCGGCTGCTTCTCATCGTAGTTCAGCGCACCGGTGTGGGGAGTTTGCAAACTTACCGGCGTGATGGAACGCACCAGCGTGGCGACGGCACCGTTACGCGCCGCGCGTGACGCGCCGGAACGATATCTCACCGTTTCGCCGTAGCTGACAAACGGCGCGTTATAGACAACGATCTTTCCGCGCGCGCCTTCGCCGAGCGCATCGAGCTCGTCAAAACTTCGCACCACCACGGCCTCGGCGAAGATGCCTTCCGGCGAGGTAGCGATGCTGTTGCCCAGGCCAAGCAGCGACAACGGGCGCGTCACCGGTTCAACCAACTCCAGACTCTCCTCACCGCGGACCCAGTGTGGAACCATCACCTTTTCAGCATGAACGTTTTCGAGCCCATCGTTTTTCATTTCCGCGAGGGCCCAGGTAATTGCGCGTTCCAGATTTTCCGAGCCGCTCAAGCGATTTCCGATGTGATCGGTCAGATGCGCGAGCCGTTCGTAAGCATGGTCGCTGGTTAACGCCGCGCCGATGATTCGCCCCGCCGGCTCGCGATATTTTTCTATCTTGACCGTAGGCGGTGGCAACGGTGTTGGAGTGGGCGAAGGAGACGGCGACGGCGAAGGAGACGCTTGCTGATTTGCTTCAGGCGCCCACGTTGAACTCAGGACAGACGAACCGCTTGTCAGTTTGGCAACAGCGGTGCTGCAAATAACGGCAGTTATCAAAATGAGAGACTGTGTCAGGCGCACCGGCGGCTTCCTCCGTAACTCGGACCTCTGAATATTTAGAATTGCGTGGAAAGGCGTTTCGCAGTTTAGCCGATCAGGAAACTATTGCGCGACTGAGTTAGCCCGGATCATGCGGCAAAACTCTTGAAGACTCGTCACGGTTCTTGCAACTTTGTGTCAGGCAAAATTTCTGCAACCAAACCCGCGCCGAGCGTGTCTTAAGTTATGAACGTCGAACTCTCCCGCAGATTTGGGAAGTTCGACTTTTTTGTTTTAAAGGGGGGAAACATGAAAAAACTACTTGGGATTACTTTGGCTTTGGCTTCATTGGGAACCGGTTTGTCGACAGAACTCAAAGCGAGCGAACTATCTCGCGACAACGCCACAGTTCTGTCTGCAAATGCGAGTGCGAGCGCGCAGTGGCAGCGTGACCGCTGGGGAAGGCGAGTTTACCGCAGGCATTCGGTTCGCCGGGTGACAACCTCGCGGGTCGTCCGCGTGGGCCGGAGACTTTACCGGGAAACCTATCTGGTCACGTACCTGCCGAACGGCCGGACCAATACCCGGTTACTCAGTCGTTCGCGAATCAGCTAACGGCAACTTGAATCTGAAACGCACAGCGCCGATCCTCTCCAGGGTCGGCGTTGTTGTTTAATAACGAGAGAAAAGTTTTGGCGAGCTGTCGATTTCGCCGGGCGCCGTTCGACCTTACAGTGGAAGGGCAAAAACAAAACGAGTTTGAGCCGAAAAATTGAACGAAGGAGATTGATACGATGCGAGTGATGGTTTTAGTTAAAGCGAGCAAAGAGTCGGAAGCGGGCATGCTACCGGATGAAAAAATTCTAACCGCCATGGGGAAATACAACGAAGAACTGGTTAACGCGGGCATCATGACCGCCGGTGAAGGTCTGCATCCTTCCTCGAAGGGCGTGCGAGTTAAATTTTCCGGCGGCAACAAAACAGTAATCGACGGGCCTTTCAGCGAAACAAAGGAATTGGTTGCCGGCTTCTGGCTCTGGAATGTGAAATCCATGGACGAAGCGATTGAATGGCTCAAGAAAGCGCCATTCGATGGCGGCACTGAAATCGAAATTCGGCCGTTGTTTGAGGCCGCAGACTTTGGGGAAAACTTCACGCCTGAATTGCAGGAGCAGGAAGAACGCCTGCGCGCGAAGATCGCTGATCAGGAGTAGCGATTATGCTTCCTGACTGTCGGCGGGTAGTGGGTCAGTTTGCCGGATACATTGTTTAACCACCAAGAGCGGCATTAGAATCCTTGTTCATGGAATACAAAATTGTTGAAGCATCCGATAGTTACGACTTGGCGGCGCGGGTTAACGATCTCTTGGCTAAAGGATGGGAATTACAAGGTGGGGTAAGCGTTGCTCAGGTTGCCCCTTTTGACGCGACCAAAGAAACCTTTGCCCAAGCGATGATCCTTCGCAAGTAAGGCATCGTTCCCCCTCTGTTTTTGGCAATCCAAAAACTTAAAGGGATGATTTGTGCTTTTCTATCTTCATGGAAGCACGAATAAATGAGGAACGAGACAGATTCAGGTCGCGCTCCTGGATTCAGACACTACCCCGCAGCGGTACGCTAATCTGTACGCTGCACAGCAAGCATTAGCTTGGGCTGAGAATCCCCGGATAGCAAAGTCGCCTTATGACCTTGTTATGGGC